>NZ_JABWMT020000022.1:0-68958 GCF_013368915.2 Escherichia sp. 93.1518 | reverse complement strand
GAACCAGGGAATGCCGGTATCAAAAACCGGTGCCTTACCGCTTGGCGATACCCCATCCGTACAACGCTTTCTGGTGAATGGTGCGGGAGGCGAGACTTGAACTCGCACACCTTGCGGCGCCAGAACCTAAATCTGGTGCGTCTACCAATTTCGCCACTCCCGCAAAAAAAAGATGGTGGCTACGACGGGATTCGAACCTGTGACCCCATCATTATGAGTGATGTGCTCTAACCAACTGAGCTACGTAGCCATCTTTTTTTTCGCGTTACCTTATCGGCGTTGCGGGGCGCATTATGCGTATAGAGCCTTGCAGCGTCAACCTCTTTTTCAAGGAAAATTGCTCGAAAGTGACTGTTTGGTTAGGTTGCGAACAGCGTGGCGCTATATTCGTCAATTATTGTTTATTTCGTGTTTTTCTCTGTTGTTTTGCGATGCAGGATGAAATTCGGAATTCAACAATAGCGCCCGAGAATTATCCCATGAAATACTGCACCGTTACGATTGGACAGAGCAGGGATTGCGGTGCCTGCATCTCTGCTACCACTTCAGGCTATTTATTGAGGGAATAATATGCTGCGTTTTATCACGGTGCTGGTCAGTGCTTTATTACTTATGCAATCCGCATTTGCCGACGAAGCCCGATCGGAAATCGGTAAGTATGTCTTTGGTTATCGTGGTCAGGAAGGGGCAGTGGTCTGGATGATGCGAATCGGGCCGAAAGCGGAAAATGAAGCACTCGTTCAGGTATCTCATGTTGATAATGACATCGATGGTCAGATTTTTCGCTGTAAAGTGAAAGCATTACAGGACGGTGAGAAATCCTATACCGCCGTAATTAAGGGCAAATCTTTTGAGTTATTACGCCTGAAAGAGGGAAATGGCAGCCTGCATATCCCGGATGAGCAGGCAACCTGGTCGGTGGCTTACAGTGATGAGTTGTCAAACAGCGATGTAGCAAATCCGGAACATTTCCTCACTGCGTATCAAAATCAACAAGCTCCCCAGTAACTGAAATTGCCCCGGAATTCTCCGGGGCGTTAATACACTTCTTATTTATACGCTGACTGGTGAACGCCAACCGCGCGACCAGAAGGATCATCCATTTTCTTGAACGCTTCATCCCACTCGATCGCTTTGGCGGAAGAACAGGCGACGGAAGGGCCGCCCGGTACGCACTCAGCGGCGCTTGGAAGTGGGAACAATTCTTCAAAGATTTCGCGATACAGATACGCTTCTTTTGAGGTCGGAGTGTTGTACGGGAAGCGGAAGCGGGCAGTTTCCATTTGCTGATCAGAAACCTGCTGCGCTGCCACTTCTTTCAGAGTGTCGATCCAGCTATAACCGACGCCATCAGAGAACTGCTCTTTCTGCCGCCAGGCCACGCTTGCAGGCAGATACGACTCAAAACATTCACGCAGGATGTGTTTTTCCATTTTGCCGTTGCCGCACATTTTATCCTGCGGGTTAATGCGCATCGCCACATCGAGGAATTTTTTGTCGAGGAACGGAACGCGTGCTTCCACGCCCCAGGCTGACATCGCTTTGTTGGCACGGGCGCAGTCATACATATGCAGGGCCAGCAGTTTACGCACCGTCTCTTCATGCAGTTCTTTAGCGTTCGGCGCTTTGTGGAAGTATAGATAACCGCCAAACACTTCGTCAGAACCTTCGCCGGACAGCACCATTTTAATGCCCATCGCCTTGATCTTACGCGACATTAAATACATCGGTGTTGAAGCGCGAATAGTGGTCACATCATAAGTTTCGATGTGGTAAATCACGTCGCGGATGGCATCCAGACCTTCCTGTACAGTGAAGTGAATTTCGTGATGCACCGTGCCCAGATGGTTTGCCACTTCCTGGGCTGCTTTCAGATCCGGTGAACCCGGCAGACCTACAGCAAAGGAGTGCAACTGCGGCCACCAGGCTTCAGAACGTTCCTGATCTTCCACGCGACGGGCGGCGTATTTCTTGGTGATAGCGGAAATAATTGAGGAATCCAGACCACCAGAAAGCAGGACACCGTAAGGCACATCAGACATCAGATGGCTTTTAACGGAATCTTCCAGTGCCTGACGCAGCTCGTTTTTGTCGGTCACGTTATCTTTCACCGCATCGTAGTCGAACCAGTCGCGATGATAATAAGAACGGATTTCGCCGTCCTGACTCCACAAATAGCTCCCCGCCGGGAACTCTTTAATCGTGCGGCAAACTGGCACCAGGGCTTTCATTTCTGAGGCCACATACAGCTGACCGTGTTCGTCATAGCCCATATACAGTGGGATGATCCCCAGATGGTCGCGACCAATCAGGTAGGCATCTTTTTCGCTGTCGTACAGGGCAAAGGCAAACATGCCCTGCAAGTCGTCGAGAAATTCCGGCCCTTTTTCCTGATACAGCGCGAGGATCACTTCACAGTCAGACCCTGTCTGGAACTGATAACGATCGCCATATTCAGCGCGCAATGCCTGGTGGTTGTAGATTTCACCGTTTACCGCCAGTACGTGGGTTTTTTGTTGGTTGTAGAGAGGTTGCGCCCCCGCGTTAACGTCAACAATTGACAGACGTTCGTGGGCGAGAATGGCGTTATCGCTGGCATAAATACCGGACCAGTCCGGGCCACGATGACGCATCAGGCGTGACAGCTCGAGTGCTTTCTTGCGCAGCTCAACTGCGTCTGTTTTTATATCGAATACGCCAAAAATTGAACACATAACCTTCTCCGTTAACCTGGTGTTTGCTGCTTGTTGTGTTTGCTTGTTTAAAAAAATGCCGCAAAGCAGCACTGTGCGCAAGAGATTTGGCGGTGTAAAAATAAAAAACGTAATGGTGATTGCTGATTGATGAAAAAGGGTAGGGTGTAGTGGCGTGTTTATTGATGAATCGATAATTTTTGACGTGTTTTATTGAATGGATGAGTTTTGGCGAGCGGTGAAAATAAAAAACCACGTCCTGAGACGTGGTTGATATTCAGATAACGTCGATTTCAGCGACCGACGGGTAAATCCAGCTTGGGCGGAACGGCATACTGTCGATATCGTCGAGCGATGAAACGCCAGAGAGCACCAGAATCGTCTCCAGACCCGCCTGGAAGCCCGCCAGGATGTCGGTACGCAGGTTATCGCCGACAATCACTGTTTCTTCCGAGTGCGCCTGCATTTTGTTTAATGCTGCGCGGATGATCCACGGACTTGGCTTACCGACATAAAAAGGTTTACGCCCGGAGATTTTCTCAATACCCGCGCACAGCGCGCCACAGGCGGGATAAAAACCGCGCCCGTGAGTATCCGGGTTAGTGGCGATAAAGCGTGCACCGTTGGCGACGAAATACGCCGCTTTATGCATCATGTCCCAGTTGTAGGAGCGCGTTTCGCCAACAATCACAAAATCAGGATTCACGTCCGTAATAGTGAAACCGGCTTTGTACAATTCATGGATCAGCGCGCCTTCGCCCACCACATACGCTTTCTTGCCTTCCTGGCGACGCAGGAAATCGGCGGTTGCCATCGCGGAGGTATAAAACACGCTGTCCGGCACATCGACACCGGCAGTGGCAAAGCGGTTCGCCAGGTCCTGCCCGGTCTGCGAAGGATAGTTGGTCAGCAACACCAGCGGCAGGCCTTTATCCATAATCCCGTGCAAAAATTCCGCTGCACCCGGTACGGCGACGTTATCGTGCATCAGCACGCCGTCGATATCGCAAATTACATTTTTAATGGTCATGGACTACCCAGAATATTGATAACAATAAGCGCCACTATAAAAGCACATTAATTTTCCAGCAAATGCTGGAGCAAAATACCGTTGAGCATGGCGCGTTTTACCAGCGCAAAAGCGCCGATTGCTGAGCGGTGATCCAGTTCGGAACGCACTACCGGCAGATTAGTGCGAAACGCCTTCAGCGCCTGAGTATTAATGCAACTTTCAATAGCAGGGAGCAGTACTTTATCGGCTTCAGTTATCTCACCGGCAATAACAATTTTTTGCGGATTAAATAAGTTGATAGCAATGGCGATGGTTTTGCCCAGATGACGACCGACGTATTCAATCACTTCCGATGCCAGACCGTCGCCTTTGTTCGCGGCTTTGCAGATAGTTTTGATGGTGCAATCGTCCAACGGCACGCGACTCTGGTAGCCCTGCTTTAACAGATTCAACACCCGCTGTTCAATGGCGGCGTTGGCAGCGATAGTTTCCAGACAGCCAAAGTTGCCGCAGTGGCAGCGTTCACCCAACGGTTCGACCTGAATATGACCAATTTCACCGACGTTGCCGTTGCGACCGATAAAAATGCGCCCGTTAGAGATAATACCGGCCCCAGTTCCGCGATGTACTCGCACCAGAATGGAGTCTTCGCAATCCTGACTTGCACCGAAGTAGTGCTCTGCCAGCGCCAGACTGCGGATATCGTGACCGACAAAACAGGTCACTTTAAAACGCTCTTCCAGTGCCTCTACCAGCCCCCAGTTTTCCACCTGAATATGCGGCATGTAATGAATTTTACCGCTGTCCGGGTCAACAAGCCCAGGCAGGATCACCGAAATCGCGATTAGTTCGCGCAGCTTGCGCTGATAGCTATCAATAAACTGAGCAATGGCATTCAGCAGGGCATGTTCCAGCGTCTGCTGGGTACGTTCTGGTAGCGGATAATGTTCTTCTGCCAGCACTTTGCTGCTGAGATCAAACAGAGTGATGGTGGCATCGTGACGACCGAGTCGTACGCCGATAGCGTGGAAATTACGAGTTTCAGTGACGATGGAGATAGCGCGGCGGCCCCCGGTGGAGGCCTGCTGATCGACTTCTTTGATCAGCCCGCGTTCGATAAGTTGGCGTGTAATTTTAGTTACGCTGGCGGGGGCAAGCTGGCTTTGCTCAGCAATCTGAATCCGCGAGATTGGCCCGAACTGGTCAATCAGGCGATAAACCGCCGCGCTGTTAAGCTGTTTTACGAGATCAACATTACCTATCTGAGCTTGTCCGCCTGGTGTCATACTTTCTCTTATTGAGTTACGACCTCGTTACCATTAACGATGGTCCTGGTGATTTTAAAATCAGGTGTGAATGCGGTCAGGTTGGCCACTTTACCTGCGGCGAGCGTGCCGAGACGTTTTTCTACGCCAATTGCACGTGCCGGGTAGAGCGTCGCCATACGCAGCACTTCATCCAGTGCGATACCGCAATGTTCGACCAGATTACGCACGCCTTCAATCATGGTTAATGATGAACCACTTAACGTACCATTTTCATCCACACAAAGTCCGTTGCGGTAGTATATTGTTTTACCCGCAAAAATGAACTGTTCAATATTGGCGCCTGCTGGTGCAGTAGCGTCGGTGACCAGACACAGTTTGTCGCCTTTCAGACGTTTGGCGTTGCGGATGTTAGCGTAATCAACGTGCAGGCCATCGGCAATAATACCGCAATAAATGTCTGCTTCGTCGAGAATTGCACCTGCCAGTCCCGGTTCGCGACCAGTAATATACGGCATCGCGTTATACAGATGGGTGGCAAAAGTAATACCTGCGCGGAAACCGGCTTTCGCTTCTTTCAGCGTCGCGTTGGAGTGACCAGCAGAAACCACAATCCCGGCATTTGCCAGTTTGCTGATGACTTCCGCAGGAACCATTTCCGGTGCCAGGGTAACTTTAGTAATCACATCAGCGTTTTCGCACAGGAAATCAACCAGCGCAGCATCGGGTTTACGCACGAAATTCGGGTTATGAGTGCCTTTTTTCACCAGGTTCAGCCACGGACCTTCCAGATGCAGACCTAAGGCCTGATTCGGATGTTTTGCCAGGTACTCGCGCATTACGCGCACACCTTGTTTCATCAGGTCATCGCTGGTAGTGATAAGCGTCGGCAGATAGTTAGTACAGCCTGATTTCTCATTGGCTTTCTGCATGATTTCCAGCGTTTCAACGCTTACCGCTTCCGCAGTGTCGTTAAACTGCACGCCGCCGCAGCCGTTTAACTGCACATCAATAAAACCGGGGGAGAGAATGGCTCCGTTCAGTGAACGTTGTTCAATTTCTGACGGCAGTTCCGCAACCGGACAGACGCTTTTAATCAGGCCATCAGCGATAACAACCGCGTGGTCATCAAGAAATTCGTGACCGGTAAAGATCCGGCCCTGGGTTAATGCATACATTCCGACCCCCGATTTTAAAGATAATATTGCCCTGAACAAGGTGTCAGGGCAGGGATAATAATTACAGACCTTTGATATTTTCTGCTTCTAATTCATTGAAATATCTTAAAGTCTTAACTTTCAGCTCCATGGTGGAAGGTTCATCGCACACCATGATCGCTTTCGGATGCAGTTGCAGGCAGCTGATGGTCCACATATGGTTAACGCAACCTTCAACTGCGGCTTGCAGCGCCAGTGCTTTCTGGCTACCCAGAACCAGAATCATCACTTCTTCGGCATCCAGCAATGTACCAACACCGACAGTCAGGGCATATTTTGGCACCTGATTAACATCGTTATCAAAGAAACGAGAGTTCGCGACGCGAGTGTCGTGGGTCAGGGTTTTGATACGGGTGCGAGAAGCCAGAGAAGAGGCCGGTTCGTTAAATGCGATGTGACCGTCGTTACCTACGCCGCCCATAAACAGATGAATTTTACCGTAAGAGCGGATTTTTTCTTCATACTGGCGGCACTCGGCGTCGATATCCGGGGCGTTACCGTTGAGAAGGTTGATATTTTCTGCTGGAATATCAACGTGATCGAAGAAATTACGGTGCATAAAGCTGTAGTAACTTTCCGGATGCTCTTTCGGCAGACCGACATATTCATCCATGTTGAAGGTGACAACGTGCTTAAAGCTGACCTGGCCTGCTTTATGCATTTCGACTAACGCTTTATAGGTGGTCATCGGTGTGCCGCCAGTCGGCAGACCGAGCACGAACGGACGATCGGCAGTCGGTTTGAACGCGTTGATACGATTAACGATATGGCGAGCAGCCCATTTGCCGACCTGTTCAGCGGTAGTCAGGGGGATCAGTCTCATTATTCACCTCAATAAGTAAAATGTAAGCCGTTGGCGGATTAGGCATCTTTAAGCGTAACCTGGATTTGCGCAGAGAGGCGTCAATCCGACCTGATTTTTTGAATGATAAAATAAGTTTTCTGGTTTAGCCAGTAAAAGGGAGTAATGATAACGATATTTGGTGACAAAACTCACAAAAGATACGCGTTTAATTTGCGGTACGAATTAATTTTTTACACACTCTGTAGCAGATGATCTAACAATATGATTACAGAACATCGGCAGTACAGTTTGCAGCAAAATAAAAAACGGCTTTAAACGAGCCAAATAGGGTTCTCGTAGGGGGAATAAGATGAATATTTTAGGGTTTTTTCAGCGACTCGGTAGGGCGTTACAGCTCCCTATCGCAGTACTGCCGGTGGCGGCACTGTTGCTGCGATTCGGTCAGCCAGATTTACTTAACGTTGCGTTTATTGCCCAGGCGGGCGGCGCGATTTTTGATAACCTCGCATTAATCTTCGCCATCGGCGTGGCATCCAGCTGGTCCAAAGACAGCGCAGGTGCGGCGGCGCTGGCAGGTGCGGTAGGTTACTTTGTGTTAACCAAAGCGATGGTGACCATCAACCCGGAAATCAACATGGGTGTACTGGCGGGTATCATTACCGGTCTGGTCGGTGGTGCAGCCTATAACCGCTGGTCCGATATTAAACTGCCGGACTTCCTGAGCTTCTTCGGTGGTAAACGTTTTGTGCCGATTGCCACTGGCTTCTTCTGCCTGGTATTGGCGGCTATTTTTGGTTATGTCTGGCCACCGGTGCAGCACGCTATTCATGCTGGTGGTGAATGGATCGTGTCTGCGGGCGCGCTGGGTTCCGGTATCTTTGGTTTCATTAACCGTCTGCTGATCCCAACCGGTCTGCATCAGGTGCTGAACACCATCGCCTGGTTCCAGATTGGTGAATTCACCAACGCGGCGGGGACGGTTTTCCACGGCGACATCAACCGCTTCTATGCCGGTGATGGCACTGCGGGGATGTTCATGTCCGGCTTCTTCCCGATCATGATGTTTGGTCTGCCGGGTGCGGCACTGGCGATGTACTTCGCAGCACCGAAAGAGCGTCGTCCGATGGTTGGCGGGATGCTGCTTTCCGTTGCTATCACCGCGTTCCTGACTGGTGTTACCGAGCCGCTGGAATTCCTGTTCATGTTCCTTGCTCCGTTGCTGTACCTTCTGCACGCACTGCTGACCGGTATCAGCCTGTTTGTGGCAACGCTGCTGGGTATTCATGCGGGCTTCTCCTTCTCTGCGGGCGCCATCGACTATGCGTTGATGTATAACCTGCCGGCAGCCAGCCAGAACGTCTGGATGCTGCTGGTGATGGGCGTTATCTTCTTCGTTATCTACTTTGTGGTGTTCAGTGCAGTTATCCGCATGTTCAACCTGAAAACGCCAGGCCGTGAAGATAAAGAAGACGAAATTGTTACTGAAGAAGCCAACAGCAACACTGAAGAAGGTCTGACTCAACTGGCAACCAACTATATTGCTGCGGTTGGCGGTAGCGACAACCTGAAAGCGATTGACGCCTGTATTACCCGTCTGCGCCTGACGGTGGGTGACTCATCCCGCGTCAACGATGCGATGTGTAAACGTCTGGGTGCTTCTGGGGTGGTGAAACTGAACAAACAGACCATCCAGGTGATTGTTGGTGCAAAAGCGGAATCTATCGGTGATGCGATGAAGAAAGTCGTTGCCCGTGGTCCGGTAGCTGCTGCTTCTGCTGACGCTGCTCCGGCAACTGCCGCGCCGGTTGCGAAACCACAGGCTGTACCAAACGCAGTGTCTATCGCTGAGCTGGTATCGCCGATCACTGGTGATGTTGTCGCACTGGATCAGGTGCCAGACGAAGCGTTTGCCAGCAAAGCGGTGGGCGACGGTGTGGCGGTGAAACCGACGGATAAAATCGTTGTATCACCAGCCGCAGGGACTATCGTAAAAATCTTCAACACCAACCACGCGTTCTGCCTGGAAACCGAAAAAGGCGCCGAGATCGTCGTCCACATGGGTATCGACACCGTGGCGCTGGAAGGTAAAGGCTTTAAACGTCTGGTGGAAGAGGGCGCGCAAGTAAGCGCAGGGCAACCGGTTCTGGAAATGGATCTGGATTACCTGAACGCTAACGCCCGCTCGATGATTAGCCCAGTGGTTTGCAGCAATATCGACGATTTCAGCGGCCTGAACATTCAAGCTCAGGGTCATGTTGTGGCGGGTCAAACGCCGCTGTATGAAATCAAAAAGTAATCTGTTTCATGCCTGATGCGACGCTTGACGCGTCTTATCAGGCCTGTCGGTTGGATAAGACGCACCAGTGTCGCATCCAACTATGACACAGCAGTGGCAAAAGCGGCGGATATCATCTTCGCCGCTTTTTTTTTCATCAATCATCCCCATAATCTCAGTGAGATTTTCTATTTTCTCTAACTAACAGTTGTCAGCCTGTCCCGCTTATAAGATCATACGCCGTTATACGTTGTTTACGCTTTGAGGAATCCACGATGAGTGAGGCAGAAGCCCGCCCGACTAACTTTATTCGTCAGATCATTGATGAAGATCTGGCCAGTGGCAAGCACACCACAGTACACACCCGTTTCCCGCCAGAACCAAATGGCTATCTGCATATTGGTCATGCGAAATCTATCTGCCTGAACTTCGGGATCGCCCAGGACTATAAAGGCCAGTGCAACCTGCGTTTCGACGACACTAACCCGGTAAAAGAAGATATCGAGTACGTAGAGTCGATCAAAAACGACGTTGAATGGTTAGGTTTTCACTGGTCTGGTAACGTTCGTTACTCCTCCGACTATTTTGATCAGCTCCATGCCTATGCGATCGAATTGATCAATAAAGGCCTGGCGTATGTCGATGAACTGACGCCGGAACAGATCCGCGAATACCGTGGCACCCTGACGCAGCCAGGTAAAAACAGCCCGTACCGCGACCGCAGCGTTGAAGAGAACCTGGCGCTGTTCGAAAAAATGCGTACCGGCGGTTTTGAAGAAGGTAAAGCCTGCCTGCGAGCGAAAATCGACATGGCTTCGCCGTTTATCGTGATGCGCGATCCTGTGCTGTATCGTATTAAATTTGCGGAACACCACCAGACCGGCAACAAGTGGTGCATCTACCCGATGTACGACTTCACCCACTGCATCAGCGATGCGCTGGAAGGCATTACGCACTCTCTGTGTACGCTGGAGTTCCAGGACAACCGTCGTCTGTATGACTGGGTTCTGGACAACATCACCATTCCTGTTCATCCGCGCCAGTACGAATTCTCGCGCCTGAATCTGGAATACACCGTGATGTCCAAGCGTAAGCTGAACCAGTTGGTGACCGACAAGCACGTAGAAGGCTGGGACGATCCGCGTATGCCGACCATTTCTGGTCTGCGTCGTCGTGGTTACACGGCAGCTTCTATTCGTGAGTTCTGCAAACGCATCGGCGTGACCAAACAGGACAACACCATTGAGATGGCATCTCTGGAATCCTGCATTCGTGAAGATCTCAACGAAAACG
The DNA here is from genome assembly GCF_013368915.2 of Escherichia sp. 93.1518. Taxonomy (NCBI): domain Bacteria; kingdom Pseudomonadati; phylum Pseudomonadota; class Gammaproteobacteria; order Enterobacterales; family Enterobacteriaceae; genus Escherichia; species Escherichia sp. 93.1518. Next base: position 58,398 of record NZ_JABWMT020000022.1, on the reverse strand, counting down.
CGCCGCGTGCAATGGCGGTTATCGATCCAGTGAAACTGGTTATCGAAAACTATCAGGGCGAAGGCGCAATGGTCACCATGCCGAACCATCCGAACAAACCGGAAATGGGTAGCCGTCAGGTGCCGTTTAGCGGTGAGATTTGGATCGATCGCGCCGATTTCCGCGAAGAAGCTAACAAGCAGTACAAGCGTCTGGTGCTGGGTAAAGAAGTGCGTCTGCGTAATGCTTACGTGATTAAAGCAGAACGCGTGGAGAAAGATGCCGAAGGCAATATCACCACCATCTTCTGTACTTACGATGCCGACACCTTAAGCAAAGATCCGGCTGATGGTCGTAAAGTCAAAGGCGTTATTCACTGGGTAAGCGCGGCACATGCGCTGCCGGTTGAAATCCGCCTGTACGATCGCCTGTTCAGCGTGCCGAATCCAGGCGCTGCGGATGATTTCCTGTCGGTGATTAACCCGGAATCGCTGGTCATCAAACAGGGCTTTGCTGAACCGTCTCTGAAAGACGCGGTAGCGGGTAAAGCGTTCCAGTTTGAGCGTGAAGGTTACTTCTGCCTCGACAGCCGCCATTCTACGGCGGAAAAACCGGTATTTAACCGCACCGTTGGGCTGCGTGATACCTGGGCGAAGGTTGGCGAGTAATTTTAAGTTTCACCATGCAGGATGCGGCGTAAATGCCGCATCCTGCAAGAAACACACAAACAGTCTCAAACGCTAAATTGCCTGATGTGCTACGCTTATCAGACCTACGTGAACTCTGCAATGTATTGAATTTGCGTGGTTTTGTAGGCCGGATAAGGCGTTTACGCCATATCCATATCCGGCATGAAACATACAAACAATCCCAAACGCCGCGCTCTGCGGCGTTTTTTCTGCTTATCATCGCGAATTAATTCCGCTTCGCAATTTATCCGTAAAATAAATTTAAAACCACAAATCATAATTCAATAAAATGTAACCGTTTTCATCCTACTGGAAAGCCACATATTTTTTCTTCTACAAGCTCTTCTGCTGCAAACTTAAATCCTGTAACAAAAATCATCAAAATATGTGCGGTTGCTCATGTTCTTACATTCTCGTTACAGAAAGAGATTGATAATTCGCGTCGCGAAAAATAGTCTGTTCCTGTAGTCAGCGAGACTTTTCTCAACGCTACTTTTTTAATTTTTATTTTTTTCGCTGTTCACCTGTGGTGCAGCAATTTATACGTCAAAGAGGATTAACCCATGCGTGCGTTTAGTGGCAAACGTAGTACGCTGGCGCTGGCTATCGCCGGTGTTACAGCAATGTCGGGCTTTATGGCAATACCGGAGGCTCGCGCCGAAGGATTCATCGACGATTCAACCTTAACCGGCGGTATCTATTACTGGCAGCGTGAACGTGACCGTAAAGATGTTACCGACGGCGACAAATACAAAACCAACCTTTCTCACTCCACCTGGAACGCCAACCTCGATTTTCAGTCTGGTTATGCTGCTGATATGTTCGGCCTCGATATTGCCGCGTTTACGGCGATTGAAATGGCGGAAAACGGCGACAGCTCCCACCCGAACGAAATCGCGTTTTCAAAAAGTAATAAAGCCTATGACGAAGACTGGTCCGGCGATAAAAGCGGTATAAGCCTGTATAAAGCAGCTGCAAAATTTAAATACGGTCCGGTGTGGGCGAGGGCAGGTTATATTCAGCCAACCGGTCAGACACTGTTAGCGCCGCACTGGAGTTTTATGCCGGGTACTTATCAGGGCGCGGAAGCCGGGGCTAATTTTGATTACGGCGATGCCGGCGCATTGAGTTTCTCCTACATGTGGACTAACGAATATAAAGCGCCGTGGCATCTGGAAATGGATGAGTTTTATCAGAACGACAAAACTACCAAAGTTGATTATCTGCACTCCCTCGGGGCGAAGTACGACTTCAAAAATAACTTCGTACTGGAAGCGGCGTTTGGGCAGGCTGAAGGTTATATCGATCAATATTTTGCTAAAGCCAGCTATAAATTTGATATCGCTGGTAGCCCATTAACTACCAGCTATCAGTTCTATGGTACGCGCGACAAAGTTGACGATCGCAGCGTCAACGATCTTTACGACGGCACCGCCTGGCTGCAGGCGTTGACCTTTGGCTACCGGGCGGCTGACGTAGTGGATTTGCGCCTCGAAGGCACCTGGGTTAAAGCTGACGGTCAGCAGGGATACTTCCTGCAACGTATGACTCCAACCTACGCTTCCTCGAACGGTCGCCTGGATATCTGGTGGGATAACCGCTCTGACTTTAACGCCAACGGCGAAAAAGCGGTCTTCTTCGGTGCGATGTATGACCTGAAAAACTGGAATCTTCCAGGCTTCGCCATCGGCGCTTCTTACGTTTACGCATGGGATGCCAAACCAGCGACCTGGCAGAGCAGCCCGGATGCGTACTACGACAAAAACCGGACTATCGAAGAGTCTGCTTACAGCCTGGATGCGGTCTACACCATTCAGGATGGTCGCGCCAAAGGCACGATGTTCAAACTGCACTTCACCGAATACGACAACCACTCCGACATTCCAAGCTGGGGCGGCGGTTACGGCAACATCTTCCAGGATGAGCGTGACGTGAAATTCATGGTTATCGCACCGTTCACTATCTTCTGACGCCCGACGCGGCAGGCATTTCACCTGCCGCATGTTTGAGGAATTTGCTATGAAAAAACTGATTCTCATCGCCATGATGGCATCGGGGCTGGTGGCTTGTGCGCAATCGACCGCGCCACAGGAAGACAGCCGTCTGAAAGAGGCATACAGCGCCTGTATCAATACCGCACAAGGCTCGCCGGAAAAAATTGAGGCCTGCCAGAGCGTGTTAAACGTGCTGAAGAAAGAGAAACAACATCAGCAGTTTGCCGACCAGGAAAGTGTGCGGGTACTGGATTATCAGCAGTGTCTGCGAGCAACGCAAACCGGTAACGACCAGGCAGTGAAAGCCGATTGCGATAAAGTCTGGCAGGAAATTCGCAGTAATAACGCTACGCAGTAAAAACAAAAAAAGCGAGGGCTGTAACTCTCGCTTGTTCTTATTTCTCTGGTATAAAAAAACCAACCCGCAGGTTGGCTTGAGACTTATGGCAAATGCTAAATTGCCTGATGCGCTGCGCTTATCAGGCCTACCTTTTTATGCAATATATTGAATTTGAGATGATTTGTAGGCCGGATAAGGCGTTCACGCCGCATCCAGCACGAACAAATCTCACTATGCCAATAATATAAAGCCAACCCGCAGGTTGGCTTTTCTCGTTCAGGCTGACTTATTTGCCTTCGTGCGCGTGCTCATCTTCGCGGCAATCGCCTTCGGCACAGTGACCGTAAAGATAGAGACTATGGTTAGTCAGGCGAATGCCATGTTTCGCGGCGATTTCACGCTGACGCGCTTCGATAGATTCATCACTAAATTCAATAACCTTGCCGCAGTCGAGGCAGATCAGGTGATCGTGGTGATGTTGTTGGGTCAGTTCAAATACGGATTTACCGCCTTCAAAATTGTGGCGGGTGACGATACCGGCATCGTCAAACTGGTTCAGTACGCGATATACCGTAGCCAGACCAATTTCTTCACCCATATCGATCAGACGTTTATATAAATCTTCCGCACTGACGTGATGGTTGTCCGGCTCCTGAAGAACTTCCAGGATTTTTAAACGAGGAAGCGTTACTTTCAGGCCAGCTTTCTTTAGGGCGGTATTGTTATCAGTCATGCGGAATCTGTCCTGTTACTAAGCGGTTCACTTCATTAGAAGAAGTGACAGAATTTGCTCTTGAGATAATGCGTATCATTATAGAATTGCCACGCCTAAATGAAAACCACAAGTCCCTGGCAAATATTGTTAATAAAAACGTGGCTTAGCTTACATTTACATCGGCAAGGCCACTTCAATACTGGAACATTGTACAGGTACTACGGCAAAAGTTACAAATTTGTAGCAATTATTTTGATTGGCGTTATCTATTAATACGGCGTAGACATTAGCCTACACCGCATCACATCAGGCATTGAGAATTTCGTCGAGATGCAACTCTTCAGAAATCTGTTTAACCCATTTTTCTACACGTTCAGCGGTCAGTTCCGGCTGACGGTCTTCGTCAATAGCCAGGCCGACAAAGTGGTCGTCATCTGCCAGACCTTTTGACGCTTCGAAATGGTAGCCCGCAGTTGGCCAGTGACCCACGATAGTCGCGCCGCGCGGTTCGATGATGTCACGGATAGTGCCTAATGCATCACAGAAATATTCGGCGTAATCTTCCTGGTCGCCACAGCCAAACAGGGCAACCAGTTTACCATTGAAATCAATCTCTTCGAGAGTCGGGAAGAAGTCGTCCCAGTCACACTGCGCTTCGCCGTAATACCAGGTTGGGATACCCAGCAGCAGAATGTCATAAGCTTCCAGATCTTCTTTGCTGCTTTTTGCAATGTCATGGACATCGGCAACGTCTTTACCAAGCTGTTTTTGAATCATTTTTGCGATATTTTCGGTATTACCGGTGTCGCTGCCGAAAAAGATGCCAGTGATAGCCATGAGTGAAATAACCTCTTGAAACTTATTGAAATGGGGGTGGCAAATTGCCCACGGATAAAGGCAATCATAGCAGAACAGGCAGTCTTGCGGAATCAGCAAACGGGCAGGACTGCACACTGTGCTACATGAAAGTGGAAATTTAAACGATGCCCTGACTGCGCAGTGCCGCCAACTGCTGCATCAAAATCTCTTCGATCAGTTCGCTACGGCTCATATTGCGCGACTCTGCCAGCTCATTCAGCGCCTCGACAGCTTCCGCGTTCAGCTTCAGTTCGACACGCTTAAGACCACGTACTTTGTCGCGTTTTAGCTGGTTGCGTTTATTAATACGCAGCTGTTCATCGCGCGAAAGCGGATTGGTTTTCGGTCGTCCCGGTCGACGCTCGTGCGCGAACAGATCTAATGTCGTACGGTCCGTTTGTTCTTTGGCCATGATCTTGGTGACTTCGGGGGAAACAATCAGCCGGGCGTCTGCCCGGATGGATAGCGCGCCATAATACATCAGCGCGATGAGTCACGCCAACGCCCACGCGCGGAAAGCGACGCAGACGCTGGGTTTTTAATCAGTTGCGTTAATCATTGAGATAGCGACGGATGGCGCGCAGTACCGCATCAGGTTTTTCTGCGTGTACCCAGTGACCCGCACCCGCAATCACATGCGCCCGAGCCTGCGGGAATTGCGCCAGTAAATCATCACGATATTGTTCAGTGACATACGGTGAATTACTGCCGGGGATAAACAGGGCAGGGTGATCCCATGCCTGAATTTTCGTCCAGCCAACAATATGCGGATACTGATCCCACAACACTGGCACGTTAAAACGCCATTCACCATCAACGTAAGATTTCAGCAGAAACTGAATCACCCCTTCTTCATTCAGATGCTGGCGCATCACCGCTGCTGCCTGCTGTCGCGTTTGCGCGTTGGATTCACTGACGGCGTTGATGGCTGCGAAAATCTCATCATGACGACGTACGTGATAATCGACGGGGGCAATATCAATAGCCACGAGTTTATCAATGCGATCGGGTGCCAGTGCGGTTAGTGCCATAACGGCTTTACCGCCCATAGAGTGACCGATAAACGTCGCTTTTTCGATCTGCTGTGCATCCAGCGTATCCAGCAGATCTTGCGCCATTGCTGGATAATTCATCACAGGATCGCGCGGTGAAAGTCCGTGGTTACGCATATCTACCTGGATGATATCGTGGTCGCTCACCAGGTCGCGCGCCAGCACGCCGAGGTTGTCGAGGCTGCCAAACAAACCGTGGACGAGGACGATGGGAGAATTATTATGCTGGTTTTGTGCAGATTGCGCGCGGATATTCAATTTCATGGCAAAGTTCTTTTTTTCGCGAAGTCGGGTTAGGGTATTATGTTGACCATTGTGCCACAGGGCTGCAACAAATAAGGTTTAATCCGAGTTTTTCTGCAAGCCAGGCTTGACGCTATCCGCTGCCGGGATTTATTCATATACTCCTGGCGACTTGTATTCAGCTAAGACACCGCACTGGATTAAGATGAAAACGATTGAAGTTGATGATGAACTCTACAGCTATATTGCCAGCCACACTAAGCATATCGGCGAGAGCGCATCCGACATTTTACGGCGCATGTTGAAATTTTCCGCCGCATCACAGCCTGCTGCTCCGGTGACGAAAGAGGTTCGCATTGCGTCGCCTGCTATCGTCGAAGCGAAGCCGATCAAAACGATTAAAGACAAAGTACGCGCGATGCGTGAACTTCTGCTTTCCGATGAATACGCAGAGCAGAAGCGCGCGGTCAACCGCTTTATGCTGCTGTTGTCTACACTATATTCTCTTGACGCCCAGGCGTTTGCCGAGGCAACGGAATCGTTGCACGGTCGCACGCGCGTTTACTTTGCGGCAGATGAACAAACGCTGCTGAAAAATGGTAATCAGACCAAGCCGAAACATGTGCTAGGCACGCCGTATTGGGTGATCACCAACACTAACACTGGCCGTAAATGCAGCATGATTGAACATATCATGCAGTCGATGCAATTCCCGGCGGAATTGATTGAGAAGGTTTGCGGGACAATTTAAAACAACGTTGCAGATAAAGGACAAAGCAATGGCAATCCACAATCGTGCAGGTCAACCTGCACAACAGAGTGATTTGATTAACGTCGCCCAACTGACGGCGCAATATTATGTACTGAAACCAGAAGCAGGGAATGCGGAGCACGCGGTGAAATTCGGTACTTCCGGTCACCGTGGCAGTGCAGCGCGCCACAGCTTTAACGAGCCGCACATTCTGGCGATCGCTCAGGCAATTGCTGAAGAACGTGCGAAAAACGGCATCACTGGCCCTTGCTATGTGGGTAAAGATACTCACGCCCTGTCCGAACCTGCGTTCATTTCCGTACTGGAAGTGCTGGCTGCGAACGGTGTAGACGTTATTGTGCAGGAAAACAATGGTTTCACCCCGACGCCTGCCGTTTCCAATGCCATTCTGGTTCACAACAAAAAAGGTGGCCCGCTGGCAGACGGTATCGTGATTACGCCGTCCCATAACCCGCCGGAAGATGGTGGTATCAAATACAACCCGCCAAATGGTGGCCCGGCTGATACCAACGTCACCAAAGTGGTGGAAGACCGCGCTAACGCACTGCTGGCCGATGGCCTGAAAGGCGTGAAGCGTATCTCCCTCGACGAAGCGATGGCATCCGGTCATGTGAAAGAGCAGGATCTGGTGCAGCCGTTTGTGGAAGGTCTGGCTGATATCGTTGATATGGCGGCGATTCAGAAAGCTGGCCTGACGCTGGGTGTTGATCCGCTGGGCGGTTCCGGTATCGAATACTGGAAGCGCATTGGCGAATATTACAACCTCAACCTGACCATCGTTAACGATCAGGTCGATCAAACCTTCCGCTTTATGCACCTCGATAAAGACGGCGCGATCCGTATGGACTGCTCCTCTGAGTGTGCGATGGCGGGCCTGCTGGCACTGCGTGATAAGTTCGACCTGGCGTTTGCTAACGACCCGGATTATGACCGTCACGGCATCGTCACTCCGGCTGGTTTGATGAATCCGAACCATTACCTGGCAGTGGCGATCAACTACCTGTTCCAGCATCGTCCGCAGTGGGGCAAAGATGTTGCCGTGGGTAAAACGCTGGTTTCTTCTGCGATGATCGACCGCGTGGTCAACGATTTGGGTCGCAAGCTGGTGGAAGTACCGGTAGGCTTCAAATGGTTTGTTGATGGTCTGTTCGACGGCAGCTTCGGCTTTGGCGGCGAAGAGAGCGCAGGGGCTTCCTTCCTGCGTTTCGACGGCACGCCGTGGTCAACCGATAAAGACGGTATCATCATGTGTCTGCTGGCTGCGGAAATTACCGCAGTCACCGGTAAGAACCCGCAGGAACACTACAACGAACTGGCGAAACGCTTTGGTGCGCCGAGCTACAACCGTTTGCAGGCAGCTGCGACTTCCGCGCAAAAAGCGGCGCTGTCTAAGCTGTCTCCGGAAATGGTGAGCGCCAGCACCCTGGCAGGTGACCCGATCACCGCGCGTCTGACCGCAGCGCCTGGCAACGGTGCTTCTATTGGCGGTCTGAAAGTGATGACTGACAACGGATGGTTCGCCGCGCGCCCGTCAGGCACGGAAGACGCATACAAGATCTACTGCGAAAGCTTCCTTGGTGAAGAACATCGCAAGCAGATCGAGAAAGAAGCAGTTGAGATTGTTAGCGAAGTTCTGAAAAACGCGTAAACACATTAAATAAGAAAAAGGGCGGTCGGAAGATCGCCCTTTTTACTTATGACTGCCTGATGCGCTACGCTTATCAGGCCTGCAAGGATAGTGCAATATATTGAATTTGCGCGATTTTGTGGGCTGGGTAAGGCGCTTGCGCCGCCTCCGGCATGAACAACGAGCACTTTGTTAATAATCCCAAAGGGCGATCATTCGATCGCCCTTTTTTACTTCGCTTTATTAACCGTGTTTATTTTTCAGTTCAAAGCGGGGTGATACCAGACCATACAGTGTCCAGCCGAGGAAGGTCACGATGGAGCCATACAGCATGGCCTCTTCCCCAGACGAGTACAGTGCATAGAAGCTGTACATTGCACCAATAAAGGCAACAAAGTTAGCCACTTTCGCTTTAGCAGCCGGAACATTAGCTGCTTTCTGAATGATCACCAGTGCCGCCATCGACAGAATATACGGGATGATATTGGTCACCACGGCCAGGTTAACCAACACGTTGAACTGGCTGTTCAGCGACGGGCTAATGGTCATCAGCGATAACCCACTCTGGATAATCACAATGGTCAACATTCCCTGAACCGGTGCATCCACTTTGGTTACACGAGAGAAAATTTTCGGGAAGTACCCTTCATCGGCAGAAGATTTAAACACCTGGGCAATGGTGAACTGCCAGCCGAGCAATGAACCGCAGCAGGACATCACCATCAACGCCATAATCACTTTACCGACTTCCGGTGTGAACATCTGCGCGAAGGCCAGACCAAACGGTGCCGTTGAATTTGCCAGCTCCATATTTGGCACAATTCCGGCAATCACGTTAGTAGAGACGATATAAATTACTGCCGCACCCAATGTACCGCCAAGAACAGCAATTGGCACGTTACGTTCCGGGTTTTCTACCACTTCAGCGTTCGCACAGGCCGATTCCAGACCGAGAAAAGCCCACAATGTCATGGCAATGGAAGAACCAACCGCGCTAAAGAAGGGCGCATGATGCGGGTTCCAGGAGTCAGCGTAAAGCGTCGGGCTGAACCAGAACCAGCCGATAATGCACAGGCCAATTACCGGAATAATGACACCCCACACGGTAATGCTACTGATCTGCCCGGTAATGCGTGCACCACCAAAGTTAGCCACGGTACATACCCACAGCACAGCAATAGTGGCAAGACCAATCTGAACAGGCGAAAGGGTTGTGTCAAACAACTCAGTACCGTAGCCAACGGCAGAAATAGCGATGGCGACATTGGCAATCAGCAGTGACACACCGTAGGTATAGTTCGCCATGAAGTTACCGGATTTACCGAAGGCATATTCGGCATAACCCCCCATACCACCTGATTTACGGCTATACATACCGCATTTTGCAAAGGCCCAGGCCAGCGCCATTGATCCTACAGCCGTCACTAGCCAGGAGATAATCGAGATCGTCCCGACTTCGGCTAGTTTGGTCGGCAGCATAATGATGCCGGAACCCATCATGTTGACCATCGTCAGTATGGTTAACTGCACGACGCCCATTTTATTCGCTTTAGCCTGACTCATAATTTTTCTCCCTTCAGCAGGGCGCTTTGTGCTTCGCTTGATTTGATGACATAGCACCAGACCTGTTTGCGACCGTCATGTTCTTCGATATAGACACCCTGTAATTCCGGCGCAAAACCTGGCAGCAGGTTAATGCCTTCTTCCAGGGCAATGAAGTAACGCAGAACTGCACCGCCCCAGACTTCACCCGGAACAACACACAGTACGCCCGGGGGATAAGGCAGGGCACCTTCGGCTGCGATACGCCCTTCTGCATCCGGCAGACGAACCAGTTCCACCTCACCGCGTAAGTAGGCGTAGTTAGCTTCTTGTGGATTCATGCTGACGCGAGGGAAGTGTTCCTTACGGAACATCTCTTTTTGCAGTTGTTTCACGTTATGACGGGCATACAGGTCGTGCATTTCCTGGCACAACTGACGCAGGGTATAACCGGCGTAACGGGCTTCATGCTGTTTGTAAATGGAAGGCAGTACGTCCGCCAGAGGCGCATCATCTTCCAGCAGTTTTTCGAAACGTACCAGCAGGGCGACAAGCTGCTGTAGTTTGGCCATATCTTCTGCCGGAGTCAGCAGGAATAAAATGGAGTTAAGGTCGCATTTTTCTGGAACGACACCATTTTCACGCAGGAAGTTAGCGAGAATGGTTGCAGGAACACCGAATGCCTCATATTCGCCGTTACGTGCATCAATGCCTGGGGTAGTCAGTAGCAGCTTGCACGGATCGACAAAATATTGGTTTTCTGCGTAGCCTTCAAAAGAGTGCCAGTGTTCTCCTGGTACAAACTGGAAGAAACGCAGGTCATTGGCAATTTCAGCGGTGGGATATGACTGCCATGGCTTGCCATCCACCAGTTCAGGAACGAACGGACGAATATGCTGACAGTTTTCAAGGATCAGTTTGCGGGCATCAATGCCATTCGCCACGCAGTCCATCCACATATTGCGACCGCTTACGCCTTCATGCATTTTAGCGTTGACGTCCAGTGCCGCGAACAGCGGATAGAACGGACTTGTGGAGGCATGCATCATAAAGGCATTGTTCATGCGTTTATGCGGTACATAACGCGGTTGTCCTTTGATATGGCGGTCTTTTTTATGAATTTGTGAAGTCTGGGAAAAACCCGCCTGCTGTTTATGGACTGACTGCGTAACCAGAATGCCCGGATCGTTTTCATTAAGCTCCAGCAGCAGCGGCGAACAGTCAGCCATCATCGGGATAAACTGCTCGTAGCCGACCCATGCGGAGTCAAACAGAATGTAGTCACACAGATGACCAATTTTATCCACTACCTGACGGGCGTTATAAATTGTACCGTCGTAGGTGCCTAACTGAATAACCGCGAGGCGGAACGGACGCGCCTCTTTTGCCCGCTGCGGTGCGACTTCTGCAATCAGTTCGCGCAGGTAATTTTCTTCGAAGCAGTGCGCATCAATGCCACCGATAAAGCCATACGGGTTGCGTGCTGTTTCCAGATAAACCGGTGTTGCACCAGCTTGTAGCAACGCCCCGTGGTGATTAGATTTATGGTTATTGCGGTCAAACAGCACCAGATCGCCCGGTGTCAGCAGTGCGTTTAATACCACTTTGTTTGAAGAGGAGGTGCCGTTTAAAACGAAGTAGGTTTTATCGGCATTAAACACTTTTGCTGCGTGTTGTTGTGCGATACACGGTGCGCCTTCATGAATCAGCAGGTCACCCATTGCCACGTCGGCGTTGCACAAGTCAGAACGGAAAAGAGTTTCACCAAAATACTCTACAAACTGGTTACCTGCCGGATGGCGACGGAAAAATTCGCCGCCCTGATGACCGGGGCAATCAAATGCGCTGTTACCCTGATTGACATAATCGACCAGTGCGCGGAAGAAAGGTGGGCGTAACTGGGTTTCATAATGGCTGGCAGCGGTTTCTAACTGGCGACCGTAAAACGTTTTCCGCGCTTCGCAATGTTCGAAGACACCCGAAATACGTGACAGGTATTTTGCTGGCACATGATCTTCATTTTCCGTGGCAATAAATACAGGAATGCCATAGCCAGTAGCGTCTATTTCATCGAGTTTTCCACGTTCAACATCATCGACCGATAAAACAATGGCAGCAACGTCAATATAATTACTTTCGTCAATGTTCACGCATACACGATGAGTGGAAAAGTAATTCTGGCAAGAACGACTAACGGCAATTTTTAATTCTGACATTTTTCATCTCTTTATTTCAGGTAATAGCAGGTCCTCAATTTCTCAAAAGAGAAATTGATAACGCCGGAAAAAAGCAAAACATCACCCCTGATAAATAAATCAGTAGTTTGCTTTTTGTAGATGCAATAACCCGACCAGCCCGGTAACTGGCAATACTCTACCTGTCCAGATTGCGACGTAGCGATCTGAATTAATAAGGGTATAAAAGGGTTAGCAATGTATGAGCACCAGGGATACAGGTATTAACCTGTGATGCTTAAAGACAGGGAGACCTGTATTTTGAGGTGCCCTTTAGTCAGAAGACTAGCGGGCATTAAAGAAATGAAAGTCAAAGCTATTGCGATGGGAAAACTTCATAATATGAGTTGTTCGCCTTATATGGGGCATTGCACGGTTATTATTTTCCATTTTCCTTTACCTTTTTCTGTATCAGTTGAAGGTAAAATTATTCTATCCAGGAAATGTCTCTAATCTATGAAGAAGATCAAAAAAATGGTCAAACTAAAAGTTGTTAATCATAAAGTATGGATGGTGCAAAACAGAATATTGCTTTGTTTTTTTGATTTTGTAATTTAATTGTTTGTGTTTTGTTAGTGCATTAATCCTGCTGAATAATAATGTTTCAGCAGGGCTAATTTTAAAATAATAATTCTTTTAAAAGTGCAAAAAATGAATAAATATTCAAAGCATAAACCGATACCCAATACCGGTTTCAGTAATGAAATGGCGGGGGCGGGCGGGATCCTGTTCCAGTTTTTGTCGCAGATGTCCCATATAAATACGCAAATAATGACTGTGTTCGACCGCGTTTGGCCCCCACACCTGGTTAAGGAGTTGGCGCTGGGTGAGCACTTTTCCCGCATTATTGAGCAACACTGCCAGCAGGCGAAACTCAATCGGGGTGAGATGCACCTCTTCCTCACCGCGATGGATCACACGAGCCGCTAAATCGACGGTAACATCAGAAAACTTCACTACCGGATCGGGTGCGGCGGTAGCTGAGTGGCGGCGTAAAGCGACGCGCAGACGCGCCTGCAATTCGCCAATGCCAAACGGTTTACTCAGGTAATCATCAGCTCCGGCATCCAGCGCGGCGATTTTGTCGCTCTCTTCACTACGTGCGGAAAGCACAATCACCGGCACTACGCTCCACTGGCGCAGGTCGCGGATAAACTCAATTCCATCGCCATCGGGCAGGCCGAGATCGAGAATAATCAAATCCGGCTTGCGGGTTGCCGCTTCCAGCAAGCCGCGTTGCAGCGTTTCGGCCTCAAAGACGCGCATACCGTCGCCCTCCAGCGCCGTGCGCAGAAAGCGACGAATAGCCTGTTCATCTTCAACAATCAGAACGTTTGTCACATATCCTCATGAAATTCTTCAAGTTCAGGGGCAGTTTGCTGGGGAAGTGTAACACGAAAACAGGCACCACCTTCCGGTCGGTTGAACGCGGTAATGGTGCCGCCGTGTACATCCACAATCGCCCGACAAATTGCCAGCCCAAGCCCGACGCCCGGTACTGCCGACTCCTTATTTCCGCGAGCAAACTTATCGAATATCGTCTGCTCCTGGCCTGGCGGAAGACCGGGGCCGTTATCCCAGACATCCAGTTGTAGATTTTCGCCCTCAACGTGGGCATCGATACCAATTTCGGCCTGTGCGCCCGCGTATTTCACCGCGTTCTCCAGCAGATTAATCAGCAACCGTTCAAAGAGTGGCCCGTCAACGTGGATTAAAGTCAGTGGTTCTGGCAATGACAGGTTGATGGGCGATGATAAACCCGGTTCCAGCATTTGCAGCGCACTGCCGACCACTTCTTCCAGCGTTAACCACTCTTTCTTCAAATTAAAGCCGCCGGACTGAATTCGCGCCATATCGAGTAAATTATTCACCAGGCGGGTGGTGTTCAGCACATGTTGGCGAATTTCGCTGGCCTGGCGAGCGTGCGGAGAACCTTCACTCGCCAGATCGAGCGTTAAGATTTCTGCCTGACCGAATAGCACCGTGAGCGGAGTGCGCAAATCATGCGAAAGCGCCGCCAGCAGGGCGTTGCGGATCTGTTCACGTTCGCTTGCCATCCGCGCCTGTTCTTCGCTGGCGGTCAACGTCAGCCGCTCAAGGGCATTGGCGACTAACAGCGTAAACGTTTCCAGCAGGCGCTGCTGTTCCGGGATCATCAACTGGCGCAGATTCCCCGGTTCCACCACCACCAGCCCGTAGGTTTTCTCGCCGCTTTTTAACGGCAAAATCTGGTACGGTACGCCGGGTAACGTGTCGGTGCCCGCGCCCGCTGGTAGGCCTTTATCAAAACTCCACTGCGCGATGGCATCGTCCCACGGCGTCATTCCCTGCGGATGCGTCAACGGCTGCAATTTACCATTGTCATCAGGTAGCAACACCTGGCTGCGAGCATGAAACGTGGAGGCAATAAATTGTTCGCTGGTGGCGGCGATATCCTGCGGGCTGCGGCCTACCGCCAGAGCTTTCGACATTTCATATAAGTGCCGCGTGCGTTGCTCGCGGTAGCGGGCTACCCGCGCCTGATAACGCACGCCAGCAGTAAGGTTCCCGATCACCAGCCCGACGGTTAACATCACCGCGAAGGTCAGCAGATATTGCACATCAGAGACGGCGAGCGTGCCGCGTGGGGCGATAAAAAAGAGATCGAAACTCACTACATTAATGACGGTGGCGACCACCGAAGGCCAGCGCCCATAAAATAGCGCCACCATCACCACGCCAAGCAGATACAGCATCACCAGGTTGGCGGCATCAAACGCCATCAGCCACTGCATGGCAATTAGGGTGATAACGGCGCATAACGCGGCGGCAACCACGCATCCCTGAATCTGTACCCGCCACTTGTCTTTAAAAGAGCGGCTATCCGGCGCGTTATTAAGTGTGCGGGCAGGCGGTTCATCAAGCGCGACTAGCACCTGATCGAGATCGGGGGCGATGCGCGCCAGCCGATCAGCAAACGTTTCCCGACGCCACCAGCGGCGCGAGGCCGGACGACCGAGAATAATCTTGCCGAGATTATGTTCACGGGCATAACGTACTACCGCTTTTTCTTCTGCCGGATCAGAAAGTGTTGCCGTCTCTGCGCCCAGCTCCTGCGCCAGACGTAAGGCGCTGAGAATTGCCCGACGTTTTTTCTCGGGTAAGCGGTGCAGGGCAGGGGTTTCAACATACACCGCGTGCCAGACGCTCCCCAGCCGTGACGCCAGCCGCGCCGCTGCGCGGACCAGTTTTTCGCTGCCCGTGTTATGCCCGATGCATAAAAGGATCGCGTCGCGCGTGTGCCACACTTTCTCTGCGCCAGGATGCCCCCGCCAGGCGCGCATTTGCTCATCAACGCGATCGGCAGTGCGGCGCAGTGCCAGTTCGCGCAGGGCGATCAGATTGCCTTTGCGGAAAAAATGTTCAATGGCGCGCTCCGCCTGCCCGGCAATGTAGACTTTGCCTTCTTTCAGCCGCTGGCGCAGATCGTCCGGGGGCAAGTCCACCAGCACCACGTCGTCGGCGGCATCGAAAAAAGGATCGGGCACGGTTTCCCGTACCTGAATTCCGGTGACGCCGCTGACCACATCATTCAGACTTTCCAGATGCTGAACGTTGACGGTTGTGAAAACATCAATGCCAGCTTCCAGCAGTTCTTCGATATCCTGCCAGCGTTTAGGATGACGAGAACCTGGCGCATTACTGTGCGCCAGTTCGTCCATTAAGATCAGCGCCGGACGGCGGGCGAGGGCGGCATCGAGATCAAACTCGCTGATATGCCGCCCACGGTACGCCTGGCGTTTCAGCGGCAGAACAGCCAGACCTTCCAGCATGGCGGCGGTATCTTTCCGCCCGTGGGTTTCTACCACGCCAACCACAATATCCAGCCCTTGCGCCCGCAGTCGCTGGGCTTCTGCCAGCATCGCCCAGGTCTTCCCGACGCCTGCGCAGGCACCGAAGAAAACTTTCAGCTTTCCCCGATGCGGCGCGGCAGTTTGTTCCAGCAGACGGTCGGGATCGGGACGTAAGGGTTCGTTATTCATCAAGCTTATCCAGCGCCAGATTGAGTTCGACAATATTGACGACCGGCTGGCCGATATATTTCACCAGCGGTTGTTGGCTGTATTTTGCGATCAGCTGCGTGAGCTGTTCAACGCTGAGATTACGCGCTTTCGCGACGCGTGGGATCTGCCAGGCCGCCGCTTGCGGGGTAATGTTATTGTCCAGCCCGCTTGCCGACGCCGTCACCAGTTCAACCGGAACGTTCGTGCTGGCATCCGGGTTAGCGGCCCGTAATGCAGCAACGCGTGCGGCTATTAGTTTATCCAGCTCCGGGTTACTGACCGCCAGATTGCTCCCGCCAGAAGCCTGTGAATTATAGGGCATTTCTGCCGTTGCCGACGGGCGACCATGAAAATAACCGTTGCCGGTAAAATTCTGCCCGATTAATGCCGAACCGCGCACCGTATCACCTTCACGGATCAACGAACCATTGGCTTGCCAGGGAAACCACCATTGCCCCAGCGCGGTGGTCAGTAGCGGATAAACACCGCCAGTGATCAATAACAGAAAGAGAAATGTCGATAATGCCGGACGTAATCCACTCATGGTAACCCTCACACCAGACCGCAAACGGTCAGTAGTAAATCAATCACTTTGATACCGATAAACGGCACTAGTAGCCCACCCAGACCGTAAATCCATAAGTTACGGCGCAACATGGCAGAAGCGGTAAGCGGTTTATAACTCACGCCTTTTAACGCCAGAGGAATTAAAAAGACGATAATCAAGGCGTTGAAAATCACCGCACTGAGAATGGCGGAGTCGGGCGAATGCAGGCGCATGATGTTCAGTGCATTTAACTGCGGATACGTTGCCGCGAACGCCGCCGGAATAATGGCGAAGTATTTCGCTACATCGTTGGCAATGCTGAAGGTGGTGAGCGAGCCACGGGTCATCAGCATCTGTTTGCCAATGTGCACCACCTCGATCAACTTGGTCGGGTTGGAGTCGAGATCCACCATATTGCCCGCTTCTTTCGCCGCCTGAGTGCCGGAGTTCATCGCCACCGCGACATCTGCCTGCGCGAGCGCCGGAGCATCGTTGGTGCCGTCGCCTGTCATCGCCACTAAACGGCCTTCCGCCTGATACTGACGAATCAACGCCAGTTTGGCCTCTGGTGTCGCTTCGGCGAGGAAATCATCGACGCCCGCTTCCGCAGCAATCGCGGCGGCAGTCAGACGGTTATCTCCGGTAATCATCACCGTTTTAATGCCCATTTGGCGCAGTTGTGCGAAACGCTCTTTGATACCGCCTTTGACGATATCTTTCAGCGCAATAACGCCCAGCACGCGGGAACCTTCTACTACTACCAGCGGCGTGGCACCCTGACGCGCAACGTTATCAACTTTTTGATCGACATCGGCAGGGAAGTGACCACCGTTAGCCTCAACATGGCGGCGAATGGCATCGACAGAACCTTTACGGATCATGCGGTTGTCGATGTTGATCCCGCTCATCCGGCTTTGTGCAGTAAATGGCACAAAGGTGGCATGGAGCGACTGCACATCGCGCTCGCGCAGGTTAAAACGCTGCTTGGCGAGGATCACAATACTGCGGCCTTCCGGCGTTTCGTCGGCCAGCGAAGCCAGTTGTGCGGCATCGGCCAGCGTTTTTTCCTCTACGCCCTGCGCGGGGATAAACTCCGACGCCTGACGGTTACCTAGCGTGATGGTGCCGGTTTTATCCAGCAGCAGAACGTCAACGTCGCCCGCCGCTTCAACGGCACGTCCGCTGGTGGCGATCACATTGGCGCCCAGCATTCGGCTCATCCCGGCGACGCCGATCGCTGAAAGCAGGCCGCCGATGGTGGTTGGGATCAGACAGACCAGCAGCGCCACCAGTACCGTTACGCTGACCGCGTTACCGCCCCAGGCAGAAAATGGCCATAGCGTTGCGGTTGCCAGTAAAAAGACGATGGTCAGGGCAATCAGCAGGATGGTCAGGGCAATCTCGTTCGGCGTTTTGCGTCGCTGTGCGCCTTCCACCATCGCGATCATCCGATCCAGAAATGTCTCGCCGGGGTTAACGCTGCACTCGATCACCAGCCAGTCAGAAAGAATTCGCGTGCCACCAGTGACGGAGGCAAAATCGCCGCCGGATTCACGGATCACCGGTGCTGATTCCCCGGTGATGGCGCTCTCATCGACCGACGCGCCACCTTCAATGACTTCACCATCGCAGGGGATGATATCGCCTGCCTCTACCAGCACGATGTCGCCTTTACGCAGTTGATCGGCAGGAATTTTGTCCGCCGCAGCGCCATATTTCGGCTCACGCAGCTTACGGGCAAAGGCGGTTTTTTTGACCCCTTTCAGACTGTTGGCCTGCGCTTTACTGCGGCCTTCTGCCAGCGCCTCGGCGAAATTAGCGAACAGCACAGTGATCCACAGCCAGCCACTAATTGCCGCACTAAACAGCGCATTGCCAGGCATCGCACCGCTTGCCATCGCGATGCTAATAGCGGTGGTCAGCAGACTGCCGATCCAGACGATAAACATCACCGGATTGCGCCATTGCGCCTGCGGGCTTAATTTTTTAACCGCTTCTTTCAGCGCCTGAACGACAAGTGTTGGTTCGAATAGCGCCAGTTGTTTACGACTCATATTCAGTGCTCACTCAATATCATCAAGAGAGATACTCCGCCACCGGACCAAGCGCCAGGGCAGGGATAAAGGTCAGTGCGCCAACCAGCAACACGGTGCCGATTAACAGGCCAACAAACAGCGGGCCGTGCGTTGGCAATGTGCCGGAGCTGGTGGGTTGGCTCTTTTTACTCACCAGCGAACCAGCAATCGCCATCACCGGGATAATCACCCCGAAGCGACCGACAAACATGCAGAACGCCAGTAAACAGTTCCAGAACGGTGAGTTGGCGCTTAATCCGGCAAAGGCGCTGCCGTTGTTATTAGCGGCGGACGACACGGCATACAGCACTTCGCTAAAACCATGCGGGCCAGGGTTGAGCATGGCGCTACGTCCGGCGTCGGTCATCATCGCCAGCGCCGCGCCCATCAGCACCAGCGTCGGGGTGACCAGAATCGCCAGCGCGGTCAGTTTCATCTCGCGCACGTCGATTTTTTTACCCAGATATTCCGGCGTGCGACCAATCATCAGCCCGGCAATAAACACCGCCAGCAGGACGAACAGCATCATGCCGTAAAGGCCAGAACCAACGCCGCCGAATACCACTTCACCAATTTGCATCAACCACATCGGCACCATGCCGCCAGGGGCGGTAAACGAATCATGCATCGCAATCACCGCACCGCAGGAAGCCGCCGTGGTCACAACCGCAAACAGGCTACTGACCAGCACGCCAAAACGGCTCTCTTTACCTTCCATATTGATGTTACTGTCTGCGCCGAGCGCCAGCAGATGCGGATTACCCTGAACTTCTGCCCACATCACCACGCCTACGCAGATGACAAAAATAATCGACATCGCCCACAGCAACATGCGTCCCTGGCGGCGATCGCCCGCCACTTCGCCAAAGGCAAAGCACAGTGCTGTTGGGATCAAGAAGATCGCCAGCATTTGCACGAAGTTGGTCAGTGCGGTCGGGTTTTCAAACGGATGTGACGAGTTGGCATTAAAGAAACCACCGCCATTAGTGCCGAGCATCTTAATCGCTTCCTGAGAAGCCACCGGCCCCATCGGTAACAGTTGTTGTGCTCCTTCAATGGTCGTCACCGCCTGATAGGGCAGAAAGTTTTGCAGCGCACCTTGTTGAATAAAAAACAGCGCAATCAGCAACGCCACAGGGGCTAACACCCATAACGTGATGCGTAGCAGATCGACCCAGGCATTACCGAGCGTGCTCATGCTCTGGCGGGTAAACGCGCGGATAAGGGCAAAAATCACCGCAATCCCGCTGGCGGCAGAAAGAAAGTTTTGTACCGTTAAGCCCGCCATTTGGCTGAAATAGCTTAACGTGGTTTCACCGCTGTAAGATTGCCAGTTGGTATTAGTCACAAAGCTGACGGCAGTATTCAGCGCCAGATCCCACGACAGCCCCGGCAGCTGCTGCGGATTAAGCGGCAGATAATGCTGACCGAGCAACATAAAATACAGTAGCGCCAGCCCCAGCATATTCAGACAGAGAATGGCAGAGAGATATTGCTTCCAGTTCATCTCGCGACCAGAGACGCCAAGTGCGCGAAAGAGTACGCGCTCAACGCCCGCCGTACCGGGAAGAGGAATATCATTAATCAGCCGCGCCAGCCCGCTGCCTAAAGGGCGCGCCAGCACCATCAGTACCAGTAAAAACGTGGCGATCAGTAACAACCCTTGCGCAGCCATCAAAACGCCTCCGCATTGATCAGGGCATAAACCAGATACCCCAGTAATAAAAACACCAGCAACACGCCGGTTATCACGCCTGCACTCACAGTGCACCTCCAGTGGCCTAAAAGTGATACCGGAAGGGTAGAATTCTGGCTGCAAAGATTTCGCAAAAATCTGCGGGCGGGGTGTAAAAAAAGTATAAAAATGGCAAAGACCGCAATTTAACTAATGGTTAGTATTGATTTAACTTTTATGTAACTTAATTACATGGTGAATGTAAATAAACCATCAATAAGCAAAAATAAGTGGTCGGATGAGTAGTAAAATTACACAAAAGGCGGTACTATTTTCATCAGATAAACAAATTCATTTTCCGGTGCTATTCACCGGGTAGATACAAAAGGGGGGAGAAAAGTATGGAACTCTACAGAGAATATCCTGCATGGCTTATCTTTTTACGCCGTACTTATGCGGTTGCAGCGGGCGTTCTGGCGCTGCCTTTCATGCTTTTCTGGAAAGACCGAGCCCGCTTTTACAGCTACCTACATCGCGTCTGGTCGAAAACCAGCGAGAAACCGGTGTGGATGGATCAGGCCGAAAAGGCGACCGGTGATTTTTATTGATTGCTAAGTTCTGAATACATTGAAAACCGCCAGCGGAAACGCTGGCGGTTTTTTTGTTTTCGCCGTCTACACTTACTCCTGTAAACCGTTCAGGAGCAGTAATGAATCAACAACTTTTTGATGAAAGCACCCTAATCCGTATCTCCGCGCTTCACGAGTTATACCGTCTTAAAGAGCGAGGCTTAACGCGCGGTATGCTCAACGATTATCACAGCCGCTATAAACTCGTATTTCTGGCGCATTCTCAGCCGGAGTACCGCAAACTTGGCCCGTTCGTGGCAGATATTCATCAGTGGCAAAATCTGGACGATTTTTACAATGAATACCGCCAGCGCGTAATCGTTTTGCTATCTCACCCCGCCAACCCGCGCGATCACACCAACGTTTTGATGCACGTTCAGGGGTATTTTCGTCCGCATCTTGATTCCACAGAACGTCAGCAACTGGCGGCGCTTATCGACAGTTATCGATGTGGCGAGCAACCGCTTCTTGCGCCGCTGATGCGTATCAAACACTATATGGCGCTTTATCCTAATGCCTGGCTTTCAGGGCAACGTTATTTCGAACTTTGGCCGCGTGTTATTAACTTGCGCCATGCAGGAGTTTTATGACCACCCATCTGGTCTGGTTTCGCCAGGATTTACGTCTGCACGATAATCTCGCGCTGGCTGCCGCCTGCCGCAATTCGTCTGCACGCGTGCTGGCGTTGTATATCGCTACACCACGCCAGTGGGCGGCGCATAGCATGTCGCCGCGTCAGGCTGAATTTATCAATGCTCAACTGAACGGGCTACAGATCGCGCTGGCAGAAAAAGGCATTCCTTTATTGTTCCGTGAAGTGGATGACTTTGCCGACAGCGTTGAAATGGTTAAACAGGTGTGCGTGGAAAACCGCGTTACCCATTTGTTTTATAACTATCAGTATGAAGTGAATGAGCGAGCGCGGGATGCTCTGGTTGAGAGAACGCTGTGTAACGTGGTGTGTGAAGGATTTGATGACAGCGTGATCCTGCCACCTGGCGCGGTGATGGCCGGCAATCACGAGATGTACAAAGTATTTACGCCATTTAAAAATGCCTGGCTGAAACGGCTGCGGGAAGGGATGCCGGAGTGCGTCGCTGCACCAACAGTCCGTAGTAGCGGAGCGATAGATCCCGCGCCATCCATTACGCTGAATTACCCTCGTCAGTCTTTCGATACTGCGCATTTCCCGGTGGAAGAAAAAGCGGCGATTGCGCAATTACGCCATTTTTGCCAGAACGGTGCCGGAGAGTATGAGCAACAGCGTGATTTTCCGGCAGTAGAAGGCACCAGCCGTTTGTCCGCAAGCCTCGCAACGGGAGGATTATCGCCTCGCCAGTGTTTGCATCGCCTGCTGGCGGAACAACCGCAGGCGCTGGACGGTGGAGCGGGTAGCGTCTGGCTTAATGAGTTGATATGGCGCGAGTTTTACCGGCACCTGATAACGTATTACCCCTCGCTGTGTAAACATCGTCCGTTTATTGCCTGGACCGACCGCGTGCAGTGGCAGCGCAATCCCACACATTTAAAGGCCTGGCAGGAAGGCAAAACCGGATACCCGATTGTCGATGCCGCCATGCGTCAGCTTAACAGCACTGGCTGGATGCATAACCGTCTGCGGATGATCACTGCCAGTTTTCTGGTGAAAGATTTGTTGATCGACTGGCGCGAAGGGGAGCGGTATTTCATGTCGCAGCTTATCGATGGTGATTTGGCAGCCAATAACGGCGGCTGGCAGTGGGCGGCTTCTACGGGTACTGATGCCGCGCCGTATTTTCGTATATTCAACCCGACAACCCAGGGCGAGAAATTTGACCGCGAGGGTGGGTTTATCCGTCAGTGGTTACCGGAGCTGCGCGATGTGCCGGGAAAATCGGTGCATGAGCCGTGGAAATGGGCACAGAAAGTGGGTGTAAAGCTGGATTATCCAGAGCCGATTGTCGATCACAAAGAAGCCAGATTACGAACGCTGGCAGCGTATGAGGCGGCGAGGAAAGGGAAATAACAGACGCGTCAGGCAATTGTGCCCAGATGCCGGATGCGAAGTGAACGCCGTATCCGGCCTACCTGATAGTGCAAATTTAATGAGCCATACAGACCTGATAAGACGCGTCAGCGTCGCATCAGGCGCTTATTAAGACTCCAGCGCCAGCGCGCGATTTCTGAACTTCAGCGTCTGGTACAGCCAAATCATCAGCACCAACCCCACACAAGCCAGTGCACCCCAGGTGATTTGATCAAACACTTCAATATACGCATTGATGGAGTAGTTGATCGCTCCGGAAGCATCAAACGAAGCTTGCGATGTCTGATCGGCAATAACGCCCGCCAGATAGTTAGCAATCGCGCCGGAAAGCAGCATATAAATGCCGGTTAATACGCCGGTCACGCCGGGGATTTCAATACGCGTAATTTGCGACATGGCTACCGGATCGATAAACAGTTCGGCAAAGCCCATCACTGCCAGCCCCAGAACCATCAGCGGCAGGGAAGAGTGTCCATACATCGCAGACCAGCGGGCGCTTAAGGTCAGAATGCAGAATCCGGCGCTCATCAGACCGAGGCCAAGAGCAAATTTTCCCCAAATGCGCACGGTACGATTACCCGCCACGCTCTCTTTCACGACCCAGGCAAGGAACACCCCGCACAGCATGACCGCGAAGGCATTAATCGACTGAAACATAGCGGTCGGAACGGTATAACCGAAAATATCGCGGTTAACGAAACGGTCGATATAAAGGCTAATCGAACTGCCGCCCTGTTGTGCGAAGGCCCAGAACAACATACTGAAGAAGGTAAGGGTAACAATCAGCCCCAGTTCTTTACGCTGTTTCTGGTTTTCTGCTTTGCGATAAATTTTTGCCAGCACCGCCAGTCCAATCACCGTGGCAACAACTAAGGCGTATACCGACCATTCTTTCCAGAACAATACAGTAATCAGCGCAGGTGTTGCGACCAGCAGAACCAGCAGCCATCCCCAGTTCGGCAGGAGAAAGTTTTTCGCACACAGCACCTCCTTATTAACGCCCCGGGTATGAGCGAAGTGACGATTGCCGCATAAGAAAATGACCAGCCCGGCGATCATCCCGACCGCAGCCAGGCCAAAGCCCATTGCCCAGCTGTATTCTTCCTGGGCGTAACCACAGGCGATTGGGGCGATAATAGAACCCACGTTACCTGCCGCATACATCAGCGAGAAACCGCCATCACGACGCGGATCGGTTGGCTCATAGAGTTCGCCAAGCAGGCAACTGACGTTGGATTTAAACAGGCCATAGCCGCAGACGATAATCGCCAGCGATAAATAGAGGAATGTCGGATGGATCTCGCTGGCGCCCAACACCAGATGTCCGACCGCCATCAACAACGCTCCCAACATTACCGCCATACGGTTGCCGAGCACTTTATCGGCCAGGAAGCCGCCAAGAATTGGCGTGACATATACCAGTGAACAGTAGGCACTGAATAACGCGTAAGCGTGGGTATCGTTGTATTTCAGCTGATTGGTGAGATAGAGAATCAGCAGGGCGCGCATTCCGTAGAAGCTAAAATATTCCCAGATTTGTAGCGCGACAACGTAGTAGATAGCGCGCGGCTGTGATGCGTGTTTATTCATGATAATTCCACAGTTGGATGCGACGCCACGTAATAAAAGCGCGGTGTGCGTGTGTTTCCTTAAAGTTAAAACCTTGATACAGATCTGATTATTTATGCAATATGCTGTCTGTTTGCATAAATATACATGAACTGTAGTGTGATGAGATAAACAATTTGCGCCTTTTGGCCGCCTGTTTGTTTCTTAATATGTCAAAAGATTGGCTATCGACGAACAGGCGAGGTAACGCTATGTTAACGGTGTAGCTATCAGAATACGGAAGGCGCGAAGATGAAAAACACCGAACTGGAACAACTGATTAACGAGAAACTGAACAGCGCGGCGATAAGTGATTACGCGCCGAATGGTTTGCAGGTGGAAGGCAAAGAGACGGTGCAAAAAATTGTTACCGGTGTCACCGCCAGCCAGGCTTTGCTCGATGAGGCAGTGCGTCTGGGCGCGGATGCGGTCATTGTGCATCATGGCTACTTCTGGAAAGGTGAATCCCCGGTAATTCGCGGCATGAAGCGTAACCGTTTAAAAACATTGCTGGCGAATGATATCAACCTGTATGGCTGGCATCTGCCGCTGGACGCGCATCCGGAGCTTGGCAATAACGCACAACTGGCGGCGTTACTGGGGATCACGGTCATGGGCGAAATTGAGCCGTTGGTGCCGTGGGGCGAACTGACCATGCCTGTGCCGGGGCTGGAACTGGCTTCCTGGATTGAAGCGCGTCTGGGACGCAAGCCGTTATGGTGTGGCGATACCGGACCTGAGGTGGTGAAACGCGTCGCCTGGTGCACGGGCGGCGGACAAAGTTTTATCGATAGCGCCGCGCGTTTTGGCGTGGATGCATTTATTACTGGCGAAGTTTCTGAACAGACCATTCATTCGGCGCGCGAGCAGGGATTGCATTTTTATGCCGCAGGTCACCATGCCACCGAACGCGGTGGTATTCGCGCGTTGAGCGAGTGGCTGAATGAAAATACCGATCTTGAAGTGACTTTTATTGATATTCCTAATCCGGCATAACGAATAATCAGAGGGATCGAAAGTGCAACGAGCGCGTTGTTATCTGATAGGTGAAACGGCGGTAGTGCTGGAACTGGAACCGCCGGTGACGCTGGCTAGCCAGAAACGGATCTGGCGTCTGGCGCAGCGTCTGGTTGATATGCCGAATGTGGTGGAAGCCATTCCCGGCATGAACAATATTACGGTGATTTTGCGTAATCCTGAGTCGCTGGCGCTGGATGCTATAGAGCGTTTGCAACGCTGGTGGGAGGAGAGTGAGGCGCTGGAACCGGAGTCACGCCATATCGAAATCCCGGTGGTTTACGGTGGTGCTGGCGGGCCGGATTTATCGGTGGTCGCGGCACATTGTGGGTTGAGTGAAAAACAGGTCGTTGAATTGCACTCCTCCGTGGAATACGTGGTCTGGTTTTTAGGTTTTCAACCGGGCTTCCCGTATCTCGGTAGTTTGCCGGAACAACTACACACGCCGCGACGCGCGGAACCGCGTTTGCTCGTTCCGGCAGGTTCTGTCGGGATCGGTGGGGCGCAGACTGGTGTTTATCCGCTGGCAACGCCGGGGGGGTGGCAATTAATAGGCCATACCTCGCTCAGTTTATTTGACCCGACGCGGGACGAACCCATCTTATTATGTCCGGGAGACAGCGTGCGCTTTGTGCCGCAGAGGGAGGGAGTATGTTGAAAATTATTCGTGCGGGGATGTATACCACCGTGCAGGATGGTGGTCGTCACGGTTTTCGCCAGTCGGGTATCAGCCACTGCGGCGCACTGGATATGCCTGCGCTGCGTATTGCTAATCTGCTGGTGGGTAACGATGCCAACGCTCCCGCACTGGAAATCACGCTCGGTCAGTTAACGGTTGAATTTGAACGCGACGGCTGGTTTGCCCTGACTGGTGCAGGTTGCGAAGCGCGGCTGGATGATAACGCTGTCTGGACCGGCTGGCGCTTGCCGATGAAAGCAGGCCAGCGTTTAACCCTTAAACGGCCGCAACATGGCGTTCGTAGCTATCTGGCGGTCGCAGGCGGTATTGATGTTCCGCCAGTTATGGGGTCATGCAGTACCGATCTCAAAGTGGGGATTGGCGGGCTGGAAGGGCGTTTACTGAAGGATGGTGACCGACTCCCGATTGGCAAAGCAAAGCGGGATTTTATGGAAGCGCAGGGCGTTAAACAGCTTCTGTGGGGAAACCGCATTCGCGCCTTGCCGGGGCCGGAATATCATGAGTTCGATCGCGCCTCGCAGGATGCATTCTGGCGTTCGCCCTGGCAACTTAGCCCGCAAAGTAACCGGATGGGCTATCGCTTACAGGGGCAAATCTTAAAACGCACCACCGATCGCGAACTGTTATCTCACGGTTTGCTGCCGGGTGTGGTGCAAGTGCCGCATAACGGTCAGCCGATTGTGCTGATGAACGACGCGCAAACCACCGGCGGTTACCCGCGCATTGCCTGCATTATTGAAGTCGACATGTACCATCTGGCGCAAATCCCACTCGGACAGCCCATTCATTTTGTCCAGTGTTCGCTGGAAGAGGCACTGAAAGCGCGCCAGGATCAGCAACGTTATTTCGAACAATTAGCGTGGCGGCTGCACAATGAAAATTGACCTGAACGCCGATCTGGGCGAAGGCTGCGCCAGCGACGCTGAACTGTTAACGCTGGTTTCCTCAGCCAATATTGCCTGTGGATTTCATGCAGGCGACGCGCAAACCATGCAGGCAAGCGTGCGTGAAGCAATAAAAAATGGTGTCGCGATTGGCGCTCACCCGAGTTTTCCCGACAGGGAAAACTTTGGACGTAGCACCATGCAACTGCCGCCGGAAACGGTTTACGCCCAGACGTTGTATCAAATTGGCGCGCTGGCAGTGATTGTCCGTGCAGAAGGTGGCGTGATGCGCCACGTCAAACCGCACGGCATGTTGTATAACCAGGCGGCGAAAGACGCACAACTGGCAGACGCTATCGCCAGAGCGGTTTACGCTTGCGATCCGGCATTGATTCTCGTTGGACTGGCGGGAAGCGAGCTGATCCGTGCAGGCAAGCGTAATGGCCTGACAACGCGCGAGGAAGTGTTTGCCGATCGCGGCTATCAGGCTGACGGCTCGCTGGTGCCGCGAAGCCAGTCAGGCGCGTTGATTGAAAACGAAGAACAGGCGCTGGCGCAAACGTTGGAGATGGTGCAACACGGCAGAGTCAAAAGTATCACCGGCGAATGGGCAACGGTCACGGCGCAAACGGTCTGTCTGCATGGCGACGGCGAGCACGCACTGGCGTTCGCCCGCCGACTACGCGCTACATTTACCCAAAAGGGGATTGTTGTCGCAGTATAATCCCGCTGAACAAAGAACGAAAAAAGGATATCACCATGCCTGAAGGCCCGGAGATCCGCCGCGCAGCGGATAACCTGGAGGCGGCGATCAAAGGCAAACCTCTAACTGATGTCTGGTTTGCCTTCCCGCAGTTAAAACCTTATCAATCACGACTTATCGGTCAACACGTTACCCATGTGGAAACGCGTGGTAAGGCGTTGTTAACTCATTTTTCCAACGACTTAACGCTCTATAGTCATAATCAGCTTTACGGCGTCTGGCGCGTGGTCGATACCGGCGAAGAGCCGCAGACCACGCGAGTATTGCGGGTAAAACTGCAAACGGCTGACAAAACCATTCTGCTTTATAGCGCCTCGGATATTGAGATGTTGACGCCGGAACAACTGACCACACATCCGTTTTTACAACGCGTTGGCCCCGATGTGCTGGATCCGAATCTGACGCCGGAGGTAGTGAAAGAACGGTTATTGTCGCCGCGCTTTCGTAACCGGCAGTTTGCCGGATTACTGCTCGATCAGGTGTTTCTGGCAGGGCTTGGCAATTATTTGCGGGTGGAGATCCTCTGGCAGGTCGGATTGACCGGAAGTCATAAAGCGAAAGAGCTCAACGAGGCGCAACTGGATGCACTCGCGCACGCGCTACTGGATATTCCGCGTCTTTCTTACGCTACGCGGGGGCAGGTGGATGAGAATAAACATCATGGCGCGCTGTTTCGCTTTAAGGTTTTTCATCGTGATGGCGAACCGTGCGAACGCTGTGGCGGCATCATTGAGAAAACCACGCTGTCATCGCGCCCGTTTTACTGGTGCCCTGGCTGCCAGCATTAGGCAGAACGTTTCGGCGCATAGGTTGAAATAAACCGTGCAATGGCTGGCCCCGTCAGCAAAATACTGAACAAGCGCAGGGTTTGCATCGCCATAATGAGCGCCATATCGGCATTGCTCCCTGCGGCGATGACCGCCACCGTATCAAGTCCGCCAGGGCTGGTGGCGAGGTAGGCAGTCATAAAATCAATATGCATAAACCGGGTCAGCCCCCACGCCATACCCGCACAAATAGCCAGTAGAGCAAAAATCGACAGCAGGATTTGCGGTAGCGGGCGTAGTGCTCGCAGTAAGATTTGCTTATCGAAGCACAGACCAATTCGCCAACCAATCGCCATATAAGCTATCGCCAGCAGCCATTCTGGTAACTCAATTGTGATGAACTCGCCAGACTGGAGTACCGCGCCCGCCAGCATCGGGATGAGCATTGTGCCGGAAGGAAGACGTAGCAGGCATCCCGCCGTACCGGCAACGACCGCGAGCAAAATCGTAAGCAGGAGATTAATGCTGACTGGCGGGAACCAGACGATCTGTTGATTAACCGCTTCAGCGTTATCGCCCAGCATCATCCGCGTAACCAGAACTGCCGCACCTGCGACAAACAGTACTCGCAAATATTGCATAAACGCCACCAGACGGATATCTGCGCCGTAATCCTGCGCCATAGCGACCATTGCCGCTGCGCCGCCAGGAGAAGAACCCCAGGCGCCGGTATTACCCGGTAGCGAGCTATAGCGCACCAATAACCAGCCCACGATGGCGCTGGAAAGCAGCGTCACCAGTAAAATGGCTAACACAATTGGCCAGTTAACGGCCAGAGTAGTGAGGATCGAGCCAGTGAGGTTTTGCGCAATCATGCAGCCAAGAATGGCCTGCGCAGCAAGAAAAGCGGAGCGAGGGAGTTGCAGAGTCATTCCGCGCATACTGAAGATGATCCCGGCGATCATCGGCCCAAGTAATAGTGCCGCCGGGAGATGTACCGCGAGGAAACCAATAGAAAGGAGAAGTGATAACACACATAACATTCCCCACTGCAAGACTGGCATCCTTCGCTCCCTCATTATTTTCTCTTTGGTGTATCGATACAGCATAAAGAAAGCCGGGCCTGGAAAAAATAACGGTAATCAAGGAAAAGAGGAAAATCAGCAATTATCTGAAAGAGATGCCCTTTCTGGCTGCAAAGGGCATCATGGTAACTCAGTTATAGTTAATCTTAAAAAGCACTACTGTATCGAAGGGACCAGCCTCGATGGGGGTGCCTGGTATGGATGACAATTCGGCGGTAAAGTTTTTTTCATAAACTAACATGTCGCTGGTGAAATCGGCATATTCGCTGTATTTGTTGAAAGTATAGGGCGAGGCGTTTTCATCCAGTAAACGTAGTTTAAGGCCATTACCAATCAACAATGCTTTATCTTCTTCAACCAACGTTTCTTCGGTATAAAACGAGGAACTGACTTTAAACCCGTCGGTGCACTGGTCATTTTGTGATTTCGTCGTCTTAATACTAAAACTTTTCGACATCGTGTGACGGCGAATATCCAGTACGTTAAATTTACCAAAATCAATCACCTGTGTTTCAGGCGAAATAGAAAAGTTAACGCTGCAATCCAGTACACGGATGTTTTCCAGACCGGTAATGTGATATTTCAGGTTTTGGGCGGAAGGATCTTCATTAACACTGCCAGCGCCATCAAATTGCACCACAATATAGTCGCTCAGCGTACTTTGATAATCATGCGGCGGCATTTCACGAACTTTAACATAGAGCCGCATACGCGCGAGAAATGTACGCGACATATGAATATTGCTGGGATCGCCGGAACAAATCTTATTTTGCCACCCCATGGCAATGATCTGCTCTGGTGTGTAGATATCAATTTTCTTGCTGTCGATACACTGGTTGGTGTCGATTCGGCTTTTCCCGAGACTGGCATCGTAATCAACGCCGTTATATGTTACGCCAAGTTGATAATAGCGATCCTGCATTCCGGGGTAGGGGTTTACCCAGGCATAAACATGCTCGCTTTCAAAGTTGCCGTTAGTATTGTTGTCACAATAGACGGGAATTTTAATATCGTCAGATTCCCAGATTTTATCGCCAGGTTTGGCATTGCCTGGCACAGCAAAGGGTTGAATAGCTTCTGATTTTTCTACAGATCCGCCAGATGCGCCAAAATAGCAGTTCAGCGCCAGCGCAGACTTCAACGGCAGAAATAACAGACAGATGATGAGCAACAATCCCTTGTCAGTACTCATTTCTTCGCCTCCACCGC
Organism: Escherichia sp. 93.1518; assembly: GCF_013368915.2. Lineage (NCBI taxonomy): Bacteria > Pseudomonadati > Pseudomonadota > Gammaproteobacteria > Enterobacterales > Enterobacteriaceae > Escherichia > Escherichia sp. 93.1518. The sequence continues at coordinate 27,325 of NZ_JABWMT020000022.1, read as the reverse complement.
CTGTAAACGACATTGTCCGTTACAGTTCAGAGTATTCATCCGTAATGCGCCGTAATCATCCATGTAACCCAGGTAAAAATGATTACCGTTATAGCTTCCAGTATTCGTTGTGACGGTGCTAAAAGGGGCAATCATCAGCGATTTAAAACCGGGGAGCACACCTTTATCATTTTGCCCAAGATAGGCAATCGTCAGGTAATAGGCGGTAGGGTTTTTCAGGGTAAGTTGGTTGCCCTGCTGGCTAACCTGTAACTGTAGCTCTACGTGTTCACCTGTTTTCTTGCGCAATGCCGCAGGTCGCTGCTTTTATCCGGTGCTGGCGGAATTTCGCGCATGTTATAGTAGAACAGCGTTTCACGATCGCCGGGTAACTGTGTGGTTGACGCTTGCTTTACAATCCGCACCTGCGATGTTGCTTTTGGTTCCAGGCGCTGTATTGGTGGCAGAGCGACCAGAAGATCGTCGCTTTTCTCCCCTTTATCATTTTCTATCCAGGAATAAGCAAGGTAAGGCAGTTTGTCACTCTGGTTTTCTATGCGCAGGCTGGTGGCTTTGTCGTTGGCGTTAAACACAACTCGTGTGCGATCGGGTTGCACGGCAGCGTGGCTACCCAGGCTGACGGCTAACAGAATCAGGGGCAATCCTTTAATAAATGTCATTCTCTTTTCCTTAATTAATGACAAGGTAAAATCAGGCGTTTGGTCGTATCTTCCAGACGTTCTGGCAGATGAATAATGCAACTTTGTTTGTCACCCCAGAGCACTGTAAATTGCTGGTTTTCAGCTACTCCACCAAGCCAGGCATGGCCTTCCTCGCTAACCATACCTACACTGATTCCGCTGCCATTCTGCTGAATATCGGCACCGAGAGGGGGATAGTGACCGCTGACGTCGCGAATAATAATGTTAACGTCTTTACCAGAACGGGAAGCCAGCGATTTGTAACCAATAGCGCCTTCAATCCACGTTTCTTTGATGACGTTTTCAGCAACAGTCACGCCGTCAGGTAAATCATTCATGTTGACTGCCACGGTGGAAGGTTGGTAACTGGAAATTAGCGGCACTACCGCAATACCAAAATGGTTGGTGTAGTCGAGATTACCCTGAACCGGAATATTTGCCACGCCGTCGGTGCTGACCATCAGCCGTGGCTCGTTGGTTGAACTGCGGCGATGGAAGGCTGCGCCATATTGAGTGGCGGTAAAGGAACCACTCCAGCTACTGCTGACGGAGCTGTAATCATTGGCGGCATAAGTGCCAGACAAATCCCATTCACCGGCTGAACTCAGGTGTTGATAGTTGCCGCTCACCTGTGCGCCATTATCAGGGCGATCGGATTGTGCTCCGGCAGACATGCCCCAGCTATTACGTTCATCCAGCGTATCGTTCCACGACATGCGGTGTGTAGTGCTGTTACTACTGTTTTGCATGTCATAGCCGACTCGACCACCGTTACCGACAGGTAATGAAATCGACAGGTAAATCTGGTTGTCGCGATCTTTGTCTTCGTAGTGGGTTGTGTTGAATGACGTCGAAATTGATATATCTTTCCACTCACCGATATCAATATTAAAACCTGCCGTTATGTTGGCAGTCGTGGAGGTATTTGCGTTCCACCAGGTCTGATGTAACAGGTTGGCGTACAGGTTGAGGTTCAGAGGGGTTATCGGTTGGCCTACTGATAAGCTGATCGTCTGTTTTTCGTCTTGTGCATCGTTGTCGTTGTATTTGTGATCCAGATAGTTGGCGTAGCTGTGAAAATGACGATCGGAGAAGCGATAAGCAGCGAGTGAAATCGTACTATTTGTGGCGTCCACTTGTTTGCTGTAATTGAAACGGTAGCTTAAGCCTCGCTCGTCCTGCTGGGTATCAAATTGGCTACTGGCCCAGGTGACATCAAATGACAATGCTCCCAGCCAGAGCATATTTTGCCCGATGCCTATTGCGCCAGAATGATAGTCATTTCCGGAGAGTAGCAAACCGCCATATAACGAGGTATTCGAGAGCATCCCCCAGGACATTTCATTGCTAAAAAAGGTTTCATTTTCAGTTTGATGAGACATTGAGGTTCGCGGCTGACCAACAGCAAGTTTATAGCGAACCTGACCCTGGCGCGTCAGGAAGGGCGTCGAGGCGGCCGAAACCTGAAAGTTGTTCACACGTCCATCGTCTTCCGTCACTTTGACATCCAGCGTACCCTGGACAGACTGATTGATGTCATCAATGATAAACGGGCCTGGCGAGACTTTTTTCTGGTAAATAACTCGCCCCGAATGACTTACGGTGACGGTGGCGTTGGTTTGCGCAATACCGCTGATTTGTGGGGCGTAACCGCGCAATTCCCAGGGCAACATCCGGTCATCGCTGGTCAGTGCCGCACCGGTATAAGAAAAACCGTCGAAAATATTGGAACTGAAATCAGTTTCGCCCAGGGTTAATTTCGAACCTAATTGTGGTAGTGGGCGAAAAAGATAAGTACGTGATATTCCGCCGCTCTGGTCATGGGCATTGTCGCTTTCGGAACGGCTCAACTGGTAATCGCTGCGTAAGCGCCATGCCCCCATGTTAATACCGGTAGTACCATAAGCGTTCAGGTTGGTGTTGCTGCTACTGCCTTGTGGACGGTAGTTGCTGGCAAACAGGTTGTAATCCATCAGAAAGCCGGCTACACCTTCTTTCCATGTTGATGGCGGCATCCAGTTTTCTGAGTGCCATGCCAGCCACGCTTGCGGAATGGTGATATTGAGTTGCTGATTGGTTTGATCGAAATTGAAGCGTATTTCTGGATGCGAGCTAAAATCAACACACTGATTTCTCTGTATTAATGATTGACGGAAGTCTGGTTTTAAACCGAATTTATCCACCAGTGATTCATCAATGCACGGAATGGTTTTATCACCGCTTTTTTGCCAGCTAATTTTTTGCCCGTTACTGATTTGGTTATTATTAACGGCAATGCTAACAAAATATTCACCGGGGGCAATCACCCCTTTGTCTTTTAATAATGAAATATCAATGCTATCACGCATCGATTTGTCGAGGACGCTCAGGTTAAATTCGACCGCCAGCGCGGACGGCATTACCATCGTCAGGCAGGAAATAAAAGAGAGTCGATAAATATTCACGGTGTCCATACCTGATAAATATTTGCAGAAAGGCGGCTACGTCGCCGCCATAATTATGCTTATTTATAATCCAGAACGTAGGTCGCGTTAGCGGTTACGGCACCAGCCGTGACATTGACTGCATTATCAATTTGTTCCATCCAGGCAAAGAAGTTCAGCGTTTGTTCTGTTGAGCTTGAATCCAGGTCGAGGTCTGGCGCAGCTGTACCCAATACGATGTTTGTGTCATTTTTGTCCATCAGTCTTACGCCGACACCTGTTGCTTCGCCAGCACTGGTATTACTCAACAGAGGTGTTGCCCCGGTCGTTTTAGCCGAACCGTCGAAGGTTACGGCAACTTTGGATATCGGCGAACCGCTACCATTATCAGAACTTGGCAGGTCACAGTTTATTAAGCGAATGTCGACGGCCACTTTATTGCTGTGATGATCCCGGTTTATGTGGGTCGTCGTGACTTGTCCAAGGTCAATATTTTTATCAACATCATCTGGATGAATGTCACAAGGAGCTTCAATAATTTCACCTTTAAAGTGAATCTCACCAGAGCCTTCGTCTGCAGCATAAACAGGAGCAGTGAACAACAGAGATACGGCCAATGCGGCCAATGTTTTTTGTCCTTTAAACATAACAGAATCCTTTAAGGAAATAGAAAAATAGTATAGCTCTGCCAGATTATCTGATTTTGCGTGTGGAGTGTTTTTAGTTTTACTTAAAAATAGATTTAGTATTACTAAATACGAAAGTAATTAATTTGTGATGTGAATTGATTTGGCTATTAAAAATAGAAGTGAGAAATGGATATGCATAATATTCAGAAGGTTATAAACAGGACGGAGAGGACAATTATTCCTAAAAAGATATTATATTGATTGCTATGTAAGCTGCTTGTTTTTTGTTCCTTGCCCACTTTTTAATTTTATTTTTACAATTTTTCGTGTTTTATCCAACAAAAAATAACCCGCCATATAAAAAGGGCGGGTTAGATGAATTTACTGCTCAGTCATCAACGATTAACGTTTAATATCGCTTTTAAAGTCACGTTTTTCATAGCCAGTATACAGCTGACGCGGACGGGCAATTTTCATGCCGTCACTGTGCATTTCGCTCCAGTGGGCGATCCAGCCAACCGTACGTGCCATAGCGAAGATCACGGTGAACATGGAAGACGGAATACCCATCGCTTTCAGGATGATACCGGAGTAGAAGTCGACATTCGGGTACAGTTTCTTCTCGATAAAGTACGGGTCGTTCAGCGCGATGTTTTCCAGCTCCATTGCCACTTCCAGCAGGTCATCTTTGGTGCCCAGCTCTTTCAGGACTTCATGGCAGGTTTCACGCATTACGGTGGCGCGCGGGTCGTAATTTTTGTACACGCGGTGACCGAAGCCCATCAGGCGGAAAGAATCATTTTTGTCTTTCGCACGACGAACAAATTCCGGAATGTGCTTAACGGAGCTGATTTCTTCCAGCATTTTCAGCGCAGCTTCGTTAGCACCACCGTGAGCTGGCCCCCACAGCGAAGCAATACCTGCTGCGATACAAGCAAACGGGTTTGCACCCGAAGAGCCAGCGGTACGCACGGTAGAGGTAGAAGCATTCTGCTCGTGGTCAGCGTGCAGGATCAGAATACGATCCATTGCACGTTCCAGAATTGGATTGACTTCATACGGTTCGCACGGCGTAGAGAACATCATGTGCAGGAAGTTGCCAGCGTAAGAAAGGTCATTGCGCGGGTAAACAAATGGCTGACCGATGGAGTATTTGTAACACATCGCAGCCATGGTCGGCATTTTCGACAGCAGACGGAACGCGGCGATTTCACGATGACGTGGGTTATTGACGTCAAGTGAGTCGTGATAAAACGCTGCCAGCGCGCCGGTAATACCGCACATGACCGCCATCGGATGAGAGTCGCGACGGAAGGCGTGGAACAGGCGGGTGATCTGTTCGTGGATCATCGTATGACGGGTAACTGTAGTTTTAAACTCGTCATACTGTTCCTGGGTCGGTTTTTCACCATTCAGCAGAATGTAACAGACTTCCAGGTAGTTAGAATCGGTCGCCAGCTGATCGATCGGGAAACCTCGATGCAGCAAAATACCTTCATCACCATCAATAAAAGTAATTTTAGATTCGCAGGATGCGGTTGAAGTGAAGCCTGGGTCAAAGGTGAAGACACCTTTTGAACCGAGAGTACGGATATCAATAACATCTTGACCCAGCGTGCCTTTCAGCACATCCAGTTCAACAGCTGTATCCCCGTTGAGGGTGAGTTTTGCTTTTGTATCAGCCATTTAAGGTCTCCTTAGCGCCTTATTGCGTAAGACTGCCGGAACTTAAATTTGCCTTCGCACATCAACCTGGCTTTACCCGTTTGTTATTTGGCTCGCCGCTCTGTGAAAGAGGGGAAAACCTGGGTACAGAGCTCTGGGCGCTTGCAGGTAAAGGATTCATTGATGACGAATAAACGGCGAATCAAGCACTTAGCAATCCGAATTATTAAACCTGTCTATCACTAATAACTGTCCTGGATGGATTGGTCAATACTTCCACACTGTTACATAAGTTAATCTTAGGTGAAATAGTGACCCCATAACTTTTACGCATTATATGCTTTTCCTGATGATGTTTGTAACAACTTTGTTGAATGATTGTCAAATGAGATGGTTAAAAATTAAATAAATGTTGTTATCGTGACTCAGATCACTGTTCTGGATAAAACCCGACAAAGCATATGTAGGTTAATTGTAATGATTTTGTGAACAGCCTATACTGCCGCCAGGTCTCCGGAACACCCTGCAATCCCGAGCCACCCAGCGTTGTAACGTGTCGTTTTCGCATCTGGAAGCAGTGTTTTGCATGACGCGCAGTTATAGAAAGGACGCTGTCTGACCCGCAAGCAGACCGGAGGAAGGAAATCCCGACGTCTCCAGGTAACAGAAAGTTATCCTCTGTACCCGTAGTCCCCAGGGAATAATAAGAACAGCATGTGGGCGTTATTCATGATAAGAAATGTGAAAAAACAAAGACCTGTTAATCTGGACCTACAGACCATCCGGTTCCCCGTCACGGCGATAGCGTCCATTCTCCATCGCGTTTCCGGTGTGATCACCTTTGTTGCAGTGGGCATCCTGCTGTGGCTTCTGGGTACCAGCCTCTCTTCCCCTGAAGGTTTCGAGCAAGCTTCCGCCATTATGGGCAGCTTCTTCGTCAAATTTATCATGTGGGGCATCCTTACCGCTCTGGCGTATCACGTCGTCGTAGGTATTCGCCACATGATGATGGATTTTGGCTATCTGGAAGAAACATTCGAAGCGGGTAAACGCTCCGCCAAAATCTCCTTTGTCATTACTGTCGTGCTTTCAATTCTTGCAGGAGTCCTCGTATGGTAAGCAACGCCTCCGCATTAGGACGCAATGGCGTACATGATTTCATCCTCGTTCGCGCTACTGCTATCGTCCTGACGCTCTACATCATTTATATGGTCGGTTTTTTCGCTACCAGTGGCGAACTGACATATGAAGTCTGGATCGGTTTCTTTGCCTCTGCGTTCACTAAAGTGTTCACCCTGCTGGCGCTGTTTTCCATCTTGATCCATGCCTGGATCGGCATGTGGCAGGTGTTGACCGACTACGTTAAACCGCTGGCTTTGCGCCTGATGCTGCAACTGGTGATTGTCGTTGCACTGGTGGTTTACGTGATTTATGGATTCGTTGTGGTGTGGGGTGTGTAATGAAATTGCCAGTCAGAGAATTTGATGCAGTTGTGATTGGTGCTGGTGGCGCAGGTATGCGCGCGGCGCTGCAAATTTCCCAGAGCGGCCAGACCTGTGCGCTGCTCTCTAAAGTCTTCCCGACCCGTTCCCATACCGTTTCTGCGCAGGGCGGTATTACCGTTGCGCTGGGTAATACCCATGAAGATAACTGGGAATGGCATATGTATGACACTGTTAAAGGGTCGGACTATATCGGTGACCAGGACGCGATTGAATATATGTGTAAAACCGGGCCGGAAGCGATTCTGGAACTGGAACACATGGGTCTGCCGTTTTCGCGTCTTGATGATGGTCGTATCTATCAACGTCCGTTTGGCGGCCAGTCGAAAAACTTCGGCGGTGAGCAGGCGGCACGTACAGCGGCAGCGGCTGACCGTACCGGTCACGCACTGTTGCACACGCTTTATCAGCAGAACCTGAAAAACCACACCACTATTTTCTCCGAATGGTATGCGCTGGATCTGGTGAAAAACCAGGATGGCGCGGTGGTGGGTTGTACCGCACTGTGCATCGAAACCGGTGAAGTGGTTTACTTCAAAGCCCGCGCGACCGTGCTGGCGACCGGCGGGGCAGGGCGTATTTATCAGTCTACCACCAATGCCCACATTAACACCGGCGACGGCGTCGGCATGGCTATCCGTGCAGGCGTACCGGTGCAGGATATGGAAATGTGGCAGTTCCACCCGACGGGGATTGCCGGTGCGGGCGTACTGGTAACCGAGGGCTGCCGTGGTGAAGGCGGCTATCTGCTGAACAAACATGGCGAACGCTTTATGGAGCGTTATGCGCCGAACGCTAAAGACCTGGCGGGTCGTGATGTGGTGGCGCGCTCCATCATGATCGAAATCCGTGAAGGTCGCGGCTGCGATGGTCCGTGGGGACCACACGCAAAACTGAAACTCGACCACCTGGGTAAAGAAGTTCTCGAATCCCGCTTGCCGGGTATCCTGGAACTCTCCCGTACCTTCGCTCACGTTGATCCGGTTAAAGAACCGATTCCGGTTATCCCAACCTGTCACTATATGATGGGCGGTATACCGACCAAAGTGACCGGTCAGGCGCTGACGGTGAACGAGAAGGGCGAAGATGTGGTGATCCCTGGCCTGTTTGCGGTGGGTGAAATTGCTTGCGTATCGGTACACGGTGCTAACCGTCTGGGCGGCAACTCGCTGCTGGATCTGGTGGTATTTGGTCGCGCGGCAGGTCTGCATCTACAAGAGTCTATCGCCGAGCAGGGCGCACTGCGCGATGCCAGCGAGTCTGATGTTGAAGTTTCTCTGGAGCGCCTGAACCGCTGGAATAATAACCGTAACGGTGAAGATCCGGTGGCGATTCGTAAAGCACTGCAAGAATGTATGCAGCATAACTTCTCGGTATTCCGTGAAGGTGATGCGATGGCGAAAGGGCTTGAGCAGTTGAAAGTGATCCGCGAGCGTCTGAAAAATGCCCGTCTGGATGACACTTCCAGCGAGTTCAACACCCAGCGCGTTGAATGCCTGGAACTGGATAACCTGATGGAAACGGCGTATGCAACGGCTGTTTCTGCCAACTTCCGTACTGAAAGCCGTGGCGCGCATAGCCGCTTCGACTTCCCGGATCGTGATGATGAAAACTGGCTGTGCCACTCCCTGTATCTGCCAGAGTCGGAATCCATGACGCGACGTAGCGTCAACATGGAACCGAAACTGCGCCCGGCATTCCCGCCGAAGATTCGTACTTACTAATGCGGAGACAGGAAAATGAGACTCGAGTTTTCAATTTATCGCTATAACCCGGATGTTGATGATGCTCCGCGTATGCAGGATTACACCCTGGAAGCGGAAGAAGGTCGCGACATGATGCTGCTGGATGCGCTTATTCAGCTGAAAGAGAAAGATCCCAGCCTGTCGTTCCGCCGCTCCTGCCGTGAAGGTGTGTGTGGTTCCGACGGTCTGAACATGAACGGCAAGAATGGTCTGGCCTGTATTACCCCGATTTCGGCACTCAACCAGCCGGGCAAGAAGATTGTAATTCGTCCGTTGCCAGGTTTACCGGTTGTCCGCGATTTGGTGGTAGACATGGGACAATTCTATGCGCAATATGAGAAAATTAAGCCTTACTTGTTGAATAATGGACAAAATCTACCAGCTCGTGAGCATTTACAAATGCCAGAGCAACGTGAAAAACTCGACGGGCTGTATGAATGTATTCTCTGCGCATGTTGTTCAACCTCTTGTCCGTCTTTCTGGTGGAATCCCGATAAGTTTATCGGTCCTGCAGGCTTGTTAGCGGCGTATCGTTTCCTGATTGATAGCCGTGATACCGAGACTGACAGTCGCCTTGACGGTTTGAGTGATGCATTCAGTGTATTCCGCTGTCACAGCATCATGAACTGCGTCAGTGTATGTCCGAAAGGGCTGAATCCGACGCGTGCCATCGGCCATATCAAGTCGATGTTGTTGCAACGTAATGCATAAATACCAGGCCTGATAAGACGCGCAAGCGTCGCATCAGGCAACCAGTGCCGGATGTGGCGTAAACGCCTTATCCGGCCTGGAAAAGAAATGCAGGAAATCTTTAAAAACTGCCCCTGACACTAAGACAGTTTTTAAAGGTTCCTTAGCGGACGCAGAAAACACGACAAGTCCGCAACAAGTGAACCCCGGCACGCACATCACTGTGCGTGGTAGTATCCACGGCGAAGTAAGCATAAAAAAGATGCTTAAGGGATCACGATGCAGAACAGCGCTTTGAAAGCCTGGTTGGACTCTTCTTACCTCTCTGGCGCAAACCAGAGCTGGATAGAACAGCTCTATGAAGACTTCTTAACCGATCCTGACTCGGTTGACGCTAACTGGCGTTCGACGTTCCAGCAGTTACCTGGTACGGGAGTCAAACCGGATCAATTCCACTCTCAAACGCGTGAATATTTCCGCCGCCTGGCGAAAGACGCTTCACGTTACTCTTCAACGATCTCCGACCCTGACACCAATGTGAAGCAGGTTAAAGTCCTGCAGCTCATTAACGCATACCGCTTCCGTGGTCACCAACATGCGAATCTCGATCCGCTGGGACTGTGGCAGCAAGATAAAGTGGCCGATCTGGATCCGTCTTTCCACGATCTGACCGAAGCAGACTTCCAGGAGACCTTCAACGTCGGTTCATTTGCCAGCGGCAAAGAGACCATGAAACTCGGCGAGCTGCTGGAAGCTCTCAAGCAAACCTACTGCGGCCCGATTGGCGCCGAGTATATGCACATAACCAGCACCGAAGAAAAACGCTGGATCCAACAGCGTATCGAGTCTGGTCGCGCGACGTTCAATAGCGAAGAGAAAAAACGCTTCTTAAGCGAACTGACCGCCGCTGAAGGCCTTGAACGTTACCTTGGCGCAAAATTCCCTGGCGCAAAACGCTTCTCGCTGGAAGGCGGTGACGCGTTAATCCCGATGCTTAAAGAGATGATCCGCCACGCGGGCAACAGCGGCACCCGTGAAGTGGTTCTCGGGATGGCGCACCGTGGTCGTCTGAACGTGCTGGTGAACGTGCTGGGTAAAAAACCGCAAGACTTGTTCGACGAGTTTGCCGGTAAACATAAAGAACACCTCGGCACGGGCGACGTGAAATACCACATGGGCTTCTCGTCTGACTTCCAGACCGATGGCGGCCTGGTGCACCTGGCGCTGGCGTTTAACCCGTCTCACCTTGAGATTGTAAGCCCGGTAGTTATCGGTTCTGTTCGTGCCCGTCTGGACAGACTTGATGAGCCGAGCAGCAACAAAGTGCTGCCAATCACCATCCACGGTGACGCCGCAGTGACCGGGCAGGGCGTGGTTCAGGAAACCCTGAACATGTCGAAAGCGCGTGGTTATGAAGTTGGTGGTACGGTACGTATCGTTATCAACAACCAGGTTGGCTTCACCACCTCTAACCCGCTGGATGCCCGTTCGACGCCGTACTGTACTGATATCGGCAAGATGGTTCAGGCACCGATTTTCCACGTTAACGCGGACGATCCGGAAGCCGTTGCCTTTGTGACCCGTCTGGCGCTCGATTTCCGTAACACCTTTAAACGTGATGTCTTCATCGACCTGGTATGCTACCGCCGTCACGGCCACAACGAAGCCGACGAGCCGAGCGCAACTCAGCCGCTGATGTATCAGAAAATCAAAAAACATCCAACGCCGCGCAAAATCTACGCTGACAAGCTGGAGCAGGAAAAAGTGGCGACGCTGGAAGATGCCACCGAAATGGTTAACCTGTACCGCGATGCGCTGGATGCTGGCGATTGCGTAGTGGCAGAGTGGCGTCCGATGAACATGCACTCCTTCACCTGGTCGCCGTACCTCAACCACGAATGGGACGAAGAGTACCCGAACAAAGTTGAGATGAAGCGCCTGCAGGAGCTGGCTAAACGCATCAGCACGGTGCCAGAAGCCATTGAAATGCAGTCTCGCGTTGCCAAGATTTATGGCGATCGCCAGGCGATGGCTGCCGGTGAGAAACTGTTCGACTGGGGCGGCGCGGAAAACCTCGCTTACGCCACGCTGGTTGATGAAGGCATTCCGGTTCGCCTGTCGGGTGAAGACTCCGGTCGCGGTACGTTCTTCCACCGTCACGCGGTGATCCATAACCAGTCTAACGGTTCCACTTACACGCCGCTGCAACATATCCATAACGGCCAGGGCGCGTTCCGCGTCTGGGACTCCGTACTATCTGAAGAAGCTGTGCTGGCGTTTGAATACGGTTATGCCACCGCAGAACCACGCACCCTGACCATCTGGGAAGCACAGTTCGGTGACTTCGCCAACGGTGCACAGGTGGTTATCGACCAGTTCATCTCCTCTGGCGAACAGAAATGGGGCCGGATGTGTGGCCTGGTGATGCTGCTGCCGCATGGTTATGAAGGGCAGGGACCGGAGCACTCCTCCGCGCGTCTGGAACGTTATCTGCAACTTTGCGCTGAGCAAAACATGCAGGTTTGCGTACCGTCTACCCCGGCACAGGTTTACCACATGCTGCGTCGTCAGGCGCTGCGCGGGATGCGTCGTCCGCTGGTCGTGATGTCGCCGAAATCCCTGCTGCGTCATCCGCTGGCGGTTTCCAGCCTCGAAGAACTGGCGAACGGCACCTTCCTGCCTGCCATCGGTGAAATCGACGAGCTTGATCCGAAGGGCGTGAAGCGTGTCGTGATGTGTTCTGGTAAGGTTTATTACGACCTGCTGGAACAACGCCGTAAGAACAATCAACGCGATGTCGCCATTGTGCGTATCGAGCAACTCTACCCGTTCCCGCATAAAGCGATGCAGGAAGTGTTGCAGCAGTTTGCTCACGTCAAGGATTTTGTCTGGTGCCAGGAAGAGCCGCTCAACCAGGGCGCATGGTACTGCAGCCAGCATCATTTCCGTGAAGTGATTCCGTTTGGGGCTTCTCTGCGTTATGCAGGCCGCCCGGCCTCCGCCTCTCCGGCGGTAGGGTATATGTCCGTTCACCAGAAACAGCAACAAGATCTGGTTAATGACGCGCTGAACGTCGAATAAATAAAGGATACACAATGAGTAGCGTAGATATTCTGGTCCCTGACCTGCCTGAATCCGTAGCCGATGCCACCGTCGCAACCTGGCATAAAAAACCCGGCGACGCAGTCGTACGTGATGAAGTGCTGGTAGAAATCGAAACTGACAAAGTGGTACTGGAAGTACCGGCATCAGCAGACGGCATTCTGGATGCGGTTCTGGAAGATGAAGGTACAACTGTAACGTCTCGTCAGATCCTCGGTCGCCTGCGTGAAGGCAACAGCGCCGGTAAAGAAACCAGCGCCAAATCTGAAGAGAAAGCGTCCACTCCGGCACAACGCCAGCAGGCGTCTCTGGAAGAGCAAAACAACGACGCGTTAAGCCCGGCGATCCGTCGCCTGCTGGCTGAACACAACCTCGAAGCTAGCGCGATTAAAGGCACTGGTGTCGGTGGTCGTCTGACCCGTGAAGATGTGGAAAAACATCTGGCGAAAGCCACGGCGAAAGAGTCTGCACCGGCTGCTGCTGCTCCAGCGGCACAACCAGCACTGGCTGCACGTAGCGAAAAACGTGTCCCGATGACTCGCCTGCGTAAGCGTGTGGCAGAGCGTCTGCTGGAAGCGAAAAACTCCACCGCCATGTTGACCACGTTCAACGAAGTCAACATGAAGCCGATTATGGATCTGCGTAAGCAGTACGGTGAAGCATTTGAAAAACGTCACGGCATCCGTCTGGGCTTTATGTCCTTCTACGTGAAAGCGGTGGTTGAAGCCCTGAAACGTTACCCGGAAGTGAATGCTTCTATCGATGGCGATGATGTGGTTTACCACAACTATTTCGACGTCAGCATGGCGGTTTCTACGCCGCGCGGTCTGGTGACGCCGGTTCTGCGTGATGTCGATACTCTCGGCATGGCAGATATCGAGAAGAAAATCAAAGAGCTGGCTGTTAAAGGCCGTGACGGTAAGCTGACGGTTGAAGATCTGACCGGTGGTAACTTCACCATCACCAACGGTGGTGTGTTCGGTTCCCTGATGTCTACACCTATCATCAACCCGCCGCAGAGCGCAATTCTGGGTATGCACGCTATCAAAGATCGTCCGATGGCGGTGAATGGTCAGGTTGAGATCCTGCCGATGATGTACCTGGCGCTGTCCTACGATCACCGTCTGATCGATGGTCGCGAATCCGTGGGCTTCCTGGTAACGATCAAAGAGTTGCTGGAAGATCCGACGCGTCTGCTGCTGGACGTGTAGTAGTTTAAGCCTCACCTGCACTGTAGACCGGATAAGGCTTTATCGCCTTCTCCGGCAATTGAAGCCTGATGCGACGCTGGCGCGTCTTATCAGGCCTACGGGTGACCGACAATGCCCGGAAACGATACGTCATATTCGGTCTACGGTTTAAAAGATAACGATTACTAAAGGATGGACAGAACACATGAACTTACATGAATATCAGGCAAAACAACTTTTTGCCCGCTATGGCTTACCGGCGCCAGTGGGTTATGCCTGTACTACTCCGCGCGAAGCAGAAGAAGCCGCTTCAAAAATCGGTGCGGGTCCGTGGGTAGTGAAATGTCAGGTTCACGCTGGTGGCCGTGGTAAAGCGGGCGGTGTGAAAGTTGTAAACAGCAAAGAAGACATCCGTGCTTTTGCAGAGAACTGGCTGGGCAAGCGTCTGGTAACGTATCAAACAGATGCCAATGGCCAACCGGTTAACCAGATTCTGGTTGAAGCGGCGACCGATATCGCTAAAGAGCTGTATCTCGGCGCCGTTGTTGACCGTAGTTCCCGCCGTGTGGTCTTTATGGCCTCCACCGAAGGCGGCGTGGAAATCGAAAAAGTGGCGGAAGAAACCCCGCACCTGATCCACAAAGTTGCGCTTGATCCGCTGACTGGCCCGATGCCGTATCAGGGACGTGAGCTGGCGTTCAAACTGGGTCTGGAAGGTAAACTGGTTCAGCAGTTCACCAAAATCTTCATGGGCCTGGCGACCATTTTCCTGGAGCGCGACCTGGCGCTGATCGAAATCAACCCGCTGGTTATTACTAAACAGGGCGATCTTGTCTGCCTCGATGGCAAACTGGGCGCTGACGGCAACGCACTGTTCCGCCAGCCTGATCTGCGCGAAATGCGCGACCAGTCGCAGGAAGATCCACGTGAAGCGCAGGCTGCACAGTGGGAACTGAACTACGTTGCGCTGGACGGTAACATCGGTTGTATGGTTAACGGCGCAGGTCTGGCGATGGGCACCATGGACATCGTTAAACTGCACGGCGGCGAACCGGCTAACTTCCTTGACGTTGGCGGTGGCGCTACCAAAGAACGTGTAACCGAAGCGTTCAAAATCATCCTCTCTGACGACAAAGTGAAAGCCGTTCTGGTTAACATCTTCGGCGGTATCGTTCGTTGCGACCTGATCGCTGACGGTATCATCGGCGCGGTAGCGGAAGTGGGTGTTAACGTACCGGTCGTGGTACGTCTGGAAGGTAACAACGCCGAACTCGGCGCGAAGAAACTGGCTGACAGTGGCCTGAATATTATTGCAGCAAAAGGTCTGACGGATGCAGCTCAGCAGGTTGTTGCTGCAGTGGAGGGGAAATAATGTCCATTTTAATTGATAAAAACACCAAGGTTATCTGCCAGGGCTTTACTGGTAGCCAGGGGACTTTCCACTCTGAACAGGCCATTGCATACGGCACGAAAATGGTTGGCGGCGTAACTCCAGGTAAAGGCGGCACCACCCACCTCGGCCTGCCGGTGTTCAACACCGTGCGTGAAGCCGTTGCCGCCACTGGCGCTACTGCTTCTGTTATCTATGTACCAGCGCCGTTCTGCAAAGACTCCATTCTGGAAGCCATCGATGCAGGCATTAAACTGATTATCACCATCACTGAAGGTATCCCGACGCTGGATATGCTGACCGTGAAAGTGAAGCTGGATGAAGCAGGCGTTCGTATGATCGGCCCGAACTGCCCGGGCGTTATCACCCCGGGTGAATGCAAAATCGGTATCCAGCCGGGTCACATTCACAAACCGGGTAAAGTGGGTATCGTTTCCCGTTCCGGTACACTGACCTATGAAGCGGTTAAACAGACCACGGATTACGGTTTCGGTCAGTCGACCTGTGTGGGTATCGGCGGCGACCCGATCCCAGGTTCTAACTTTATCGACATTCTCGAAATGTTCGAAAAAGACCCGCAGACCGAAGCGATCGTGATGATCGGTGAGATCGGCGGTAGCGCAGAAGAAGAAGCGGCTGCGTACATCAAAGAGCACGTCACCAAGCCAGTTGTGGGTTACATTGCCGGTGTGACTGCGCCGAAAGGCAAACGTATGGGTCATGCTGGCGCCATCATTGCCGGTGGTAAAGGGACTGCGGATGAGAAGTTCGCTGCCCTGGAAGCCGCAGGCGTGAAAACCGTTCGCAGCCTGGCTGATATCGGTGAAGCACTGAAAACTGTTCTGAAATAAATATCTGTAATAAGAAATAGCCCTCGCCGCTTCCCTCTACAGGAATGGCGAAGGGCTGTCGGTTTCGACATGGTTGGCCATCTTATGATGGCCTTTTTTGTTTTTATTCGGGCGCTAATCCGAAAAGCTTTCCCGCTGCTTTTTTTCCCATCCCTTGCGCAATAATGCCCGGCGAAATATCTCTTCTCCATGCAGTAAAAGGATTTATACATGAAGAAAATTGTTCTGCCGAGCTCCCTGGTGCGTAGTTATAGTGTCCCTGCTGGAGAACGAGGGAACATCTGGACCGTGTTTAAACTCAATCCAGACGGCGAGTTTGAAGATATCAACTCTGTTACCAGCGCCAATTTTAATGACACCACATTAGGCGTTAGGGATTTAGCCACTGTGATAATACCTGCGACGGGCTCTTCAACTCCGGCTTCGCCCGCGATGCAAAACAGTGGAGATACTCAACTGGTAAGAAAATATAATCATGAAGGTGAAGCTGTTTACAAAACCGGTCAACTTGAGCAAGCCATTCAACTCTTCCAACAGGCAACAGAATTAGATGGCAATTACGGACAGGCATTTAGTAACCTGGGTCTGGCTTATCAGAAAAATGACAACATAGCGGAAGCGATTTGGGCAAATCGTAAAGCGATCTCGTTAGCCAGTGGAGCAAATGCGGCGACAACGCGCGCTAACTCCTATTATAACATTGCCAAAATTTATGAAACTGCAGGACAGAACGCTGATGCATTGCAGCATTATCAACTCGCCTATGCGGAAAAAAATAAGCCCTCTTATGAAGAGGCTATCGCACGTGTAAAAGCAAAAATGTAAATCAGCTGTATTTTGAGGGCAACTGATGATACCCGCTGTTTACGAACATTTTATTTGCCGGTTACACAGTTTCCTGATTTGACCTGCGTGAGAGGCGCAGGTCATTAATCATTTCAAACGTGAACTACGGTCGAAAATATTATTTCAGCATGAATTAATATATATATTTTTTTTGGGGCTTTATAAGTAGCTGATGCTTCTTTACAATGCGATTGTATAAAAAACTTTTTTAATATAATTAGTTATATCACTTGATGTACTACTGAATTATCAACTATTACTTTAAGGTTCAGTAGTCGTAAAGCCGTATCTCCAGATAATTAAATTTCTGATATCTTACAATATCATCATATTCAAATGGTTAAATTAAGAATATTACACAGCCAAAACAGGCAGATTGAAGCAATCTGTTAGATGTTGCAGAACAACCTTGATTCCAACGGCGAAATCATGTTTACCCACCAGGTTGCTGTTCATATGGAGCTGAATACCACTCAGTTCATGCTTGATGAGTCGATATCGCTATATCCATAGATAAATGAGAGTACAATCGCATCAACGCCAATCACATGTGTTGCTTTCTTCATGGGGAATCCTTTGTAAGGCAGAGAGTTAATATTTTTAGACAGAGTGGCGTGTTACCCGAGAATATCCTGTGTTTTCTAACGCCTGGCTATAATTCCGTTTTGTTGTTTCGTATCCCTGTTATAACAATTTCTCTTGATTTTCAATCGTTGAGGGAATCATTGAATACAGATCGGGAAGTATCAATGCCATATATAAATTCTTTTGAAAATTCTTGTTCTATCTGACTATACCGAAGGTATCTATTTCTTTTTGTGATTATTACCAGAGAAACAATAAGTAACGGATTTACAGTTCGGCGCTCATAAAGACAACAATCAATTAACTATGATAAAAAATTGTTATGTGAAATAGCAACAAATTGGCTACTCTAATCAATTAGGATTATAAAAAATTGATAAGGTGACTTTGTTAAATAAAATACTGGTTTTTTATCTATGTCTTTTTGTTGTGATAATTATGTTGCATTATTATTTTACAATAAATTAACAACAAGGCTGTTAGTGATTCATGGTTCACACACAATTAACATATCTGATTGATTTTGATATAAATCAATTTTTAATTCTTGAAAAAAATCTGCAAAACACGATAAATTGTCGTAGATCAAATTGGTGAGATGGTGACAATTTCGCTATAAATTGATCACTGTCGAAAAATGCAATTTTGCTCAATAAAAACCTGTTTATTGTAAGGATTTTGCGGCGTAATATAATTACGGGATCAATTTGGTTTATTCATTAACATATTTGTAACTTTTTTATCATTGTCTTTCCTCTTTTGATGAAATGGCAACGATAGGGGCGAGCAAATAATTTTGTATTGGGGCATGCGTGTGACCCTTTCTAACGGGGTTCACTCTCGGAGTCTTCATGCGATGAGCAAGGAGTCATGATGTTAGATATAGTCGAACTGTCGCGCTTACAGTTTGCCTTGACCGCGATGTACCACTTCCTTTTTGTGCCGCTGACGCTCGGTATGGCGTTCCTGCTGGCCATTATGGAAACGGTCTACGTCCTTTCCGGCAAACAGATTTATAAAGATATGACCAAGTTCTGGGGCAAGTTGTTTGGTATCAACTTTGCTCTGGGTGTGGCAACCGGTCTGACCATGGAGTTCCAGTTCGGGACTAACTGGTCTTACTATTCCCACTATGTGGGGGATATCTTCGGTGCGCCGCTGGCAATCGAAGGTCTGATGGCCTTCTTCCTCGAATCCACCTTTGTAGGTCTGTTCTTCTTCGGTTGGGATCGTCTGGGTAAAGTTCAGCATATGTGTGTCACCTGGCTGGTGGCGCTCGGTTCAAACCTGTCCGCTCTGTGGATTCTGGTTGCGAACGGCTGGATGCAAAACCCAATCGCGTCCGATTTCAATTTCGAAACTATGCGTATGGAGATGGTGAGCTTCTCCGAGCTGGTGCTTAACCCGGTTGCTCAGGTGAAATTCGTTCACACTGTAGCGTCTGGTTATGTGACTGGCGCGATGTTCATCCTCGGTATCAGCGCATGGTATATGCTGAAAGGTCGTGACTTCGCCTTCGCAAAACGCTCCTTTGCTATCGCTGCCAGCTTCGGTATGGCTGCCGTCCTGTCTGTTATTGTTCTGGGTGATGAATCTGGTTACGAAATGGGCGATGTGCAGAAAACCAAACTGGCTGCTATTGAAGCCGAGTGGGAAACTCAACCTGCGCCTGCCGCCTTTACTCTGTTTGGTATTCCTGATCAGGAAGAGCAGACGAACAAATTTGCGATCCAGATCCCTTACGCGCTGGGTATTATCGCAACGCGTTCCGTGGATACACCGGTTATCGGCCTGAAAGAACTGATGGTGCAGCACGAAGAACGTATTCGTAACGGGATGAAAGCGTACTCTCTGCTCGAACAACTGCGTTCTGGTTCCACCGATCAGGCTGTACGTGACCAGTTCAATAGCATGAAGAAAGACCTCGGTTACGGTCTGCTGCTGAAACGCTATACGCCAAACGTGGCAGATGCGACTGAAGCGCAGATTCAACAGGCAACCAAAGACTCCATTCCACGTGTAGCGCCGCTGTACTTCGCGTTCCGTATCATGGTGGCGTGTGGCTTCCTGCTGCTGGCAATTATCGCGCTCTCCTTCTGGAGTGTAATCCGCAACCGCATTGGTGAGAAAAAGTGGCTGCTGCGCGCCGCGCTGTACGGTATTCCGCTGCCGTGGATTGCTGTAGAAGCGGGCTGGTTCGTTGCTGAATACGGTCGTCAACCGTGGGCTATCGGTGAAGTGTTGCCTACCGCAGTAGCGAACTCGTCACTGACTGCAGGCGATCTCATCTTCTCGATGGTGCTGATTTGCGGCCTGTATACCCTGTTCCTGGTGGCAGAATTGTTCTTAATGTTCAAATTTGCACGCCTTGGCCCAAGCAGCCTGAAAACCGGTCGCTATCACTTTGAGCAGTCTTCCACGACTACTCAGCCGGCACGCTAAGACAGGAGTCGTCAAATGATCGATTATGAAGTATTGCGTTTTATCTGGTGGCTGCTGGTTGGCGTTCTGCTGATTGGTTTTGCAGTCACTGACGGTTTCGACATGGGGGTGGGGATGCTCACCCGTTTCCTCGGTCGTAACGACACCGAGCGTCGAATTATGATTAACTCTATCGCGCCACACTGGGACGGTAACCAGGTATGGCTAATCACCGCAGGTGGCGCGCTGTTCGCTGCCTGGCCGATGGTCTATGCCGCTGCGTTCTCCGGCTTCTATGTCGCGATGATCCTCGTACTGGCGTCTTTGTTCTTCCGTCCGGTCGGTTTTGATTACCGTTCCAAGATTGAAGACACCCGTTGGCGCAACATGTGGGACTGGGGCATCTTCATTGGTAGCTTCGTTCCGCCGCTGGTGATTGGTGTGGCGTTCGGTAACCTGTTGCAGGGCGTACCGTTCAACGTTGATGAATATCTGCGTCTGTACTACACCGGTAACTTCTTCCAGTTGCTTAACCCGTTCGGCCTGCTGGCTGGTGTGGTGAGCGTAGGGATGATCATTACTCAGGGCGCGACCTATCTGCAGATGCGTACCGTGGGCGAACTGCACCTGCGTACCCGTGCAACTGCACAGGTGGCGGCGCTGGTGACACTGGTCTGCTTTGCACTGGCTGGCGTGTGGGTGATGTACGGTATCGACGGTTATGTCGTTAAATCGACAATGGACCATTACGCAGCATCTAACCCGCTGAATAAAGAAGTTGTTCGTGAAGCTGGCGCATGGTTGGTGAACTTCAACAATATGCCGATTCTGTGGGCTATTCCGGCGCTGGGTGTTGTTCTGCCGCTGCTGACCATCCTGACTGCACGTATGGATAAAGCCGCGTGGGCGTTTGTGTTCTCCTCCCTGACGTTGGCCTGCATCATCCTGACTGCCGGTATTGCAATGTTCCCGTTTGTGATGCCGTCCAGCACCATGATGAATGCAAGTCTGACGATGTGGGATGCAACTTCCAGCCAGCTGACGCTTAACGTCATGACCTGGGTTGCGGTGGTTCTGGTTCCGATCATTCTTCTCTACACCACCTGGTGTTACTGGAAAATGTTCGGACGTATCACCAAAGAAGACATTGAACGTAACACCCACTCTCTGTACTAAGTAAGGAGCTAATAATGTGGTATTTCGCATGGATTCTGGGAACGCTTCTTGCCTGTTCATTTGGGGTAATCACCGCGCTGGCGCTTGAGCACGTCGAATCAGGCAAAGCCGGTCAAGAAGACAGCTAATGAGTAAAATTATCGCAACTTTGTATGCGGTAATGGACAAGCGCCCCCTGCGGGCGCTTTCCTTCGTGATGGCACTTCTGTTAGCAGGATGTATGTTTTGGGACCCATCACGTTTCGCCGCGAAGACCAGTGAACTGGAAATCTGGCATGGTTTATTGCTGATGTGGGCCGTCTGTGCTGGCGTGATTCACGGCGTGGGTTTTCGTCCGCAGAAGGTTCTTTGGCAAGGGATTTTTTGCCCACTGCTTGCCGATATTGTTCTCATTGTCGGGCTGATTTTCTTCTTCTTTTAAATCAGAATTCTCTTTAAAAATTTATGGACCTTCAACAGTCCATAAATTTTTACGCTCCCTTAACTTGCCCTCATTCCCAAACCTCAATCGCACGCGTATAGTAGCAGCGTTTAAAAGTTCTAACTTTTGTTGCATTACCGGGATGTAAAGTGAATACAACGCTGTTTCGATGGCCGGTTCGCGTCTACTATGAAGATACCGATGCCGGTGGTGTGGTGTACCACGCCAGTTACGTCGCTTTTTATGAAAGAGCACGCACAGAGATGCTGCGTCACCATCACTTCAGTCAACAGGCGCTGATGGCTGAACGCGTTGCCTTTGTGGTACGTAAAATGACGGTGGAATATTACGCACCTGCGCGGCTCGACGATATGCTCGAAATACAGACTGAAATAACATCAATGCGTGGCACCTCTTTGGTTTTCACGCAACGTATTGTCAACGCCGAGAATACTTTGCTGAATGAAGCTGAGGTTCTGGTTGTTTGCGTTGACCCACTCAAAATGAAGCCTCGTGCGCTTCCCAAGTCTATTGTCGCGGAGTTTAAGCAGTGACTGACATGAATATCCTTGATTTGTTCCTGAAGGCTAGCCTTCTGGTTAAACTTATCATGTTGATTTTGATTGGTTTCTCAATCGCATCCTGGGCCATTATTATCCAGCGGACCCGTATTCTTAACGCTGCAGCACGCGAAGCTGAAGCGTTTGAAGATAAATTCTGGTCTGGAATCGAACTTTCCCGCCTCTATCAAGAGAGCCAGGGAAAACGGGATAATCTGACTGGTTCGGAACAAATCTTTTACAGCGGGTTCAAAGAATTTGTGCGCCTGCATCGTGCCAATAGCCATGCGCCGGAAGCCGTAGTGGAAGGGGCGTCGCGTGCGATGCGTATTTCCATGAACCGTGAACTTGAAAATCTGGAAACGCACATTCCGTTCCTCGGTACGGTTGGCTCCATCAGCCCGTATATTGGTCTGTTTGGTACGGTCTGGGGGATCATGCACGCCTTTATCGCCCTCGGGGCGGTAAAACAAGCAACACTGCAAATGGTTGCGCCCGGTATCGCAGAAGCGTTGATTGCGACGGCAATTGGTCTGTTCGCCGCAATTCCGGCGGTAATGGCTTATAACCGCCTCAACCAGCGCGTAAACAAACTGGAACTGAATTACGACAACTTTATGGAAGAGTTTACCGCGATTCTGCACCGCCAGGCGTTTACCGTTAGCGAGAGCAACAAGGGGTAAGCCATGGCCAGAGCGCGTGGACGAGGTCGTCGCGATCTCAAGTCCGAAATCAACATTGTACCGTTGCTGGACGTACTGCTGGTGCTGTTGCTGATCTTTATGGCGACAGCGCCCATCATCACCCAGAGCGTGGAGGTCGATCTGCCAGACGCTACTGAATCACAGGCGGTGAGCAGTAACGATAATCCGCCAGTGATTGTTGAAGTGTCTGGTATTGGTCAGTACACCGTGGTGGTTGAGAAAGATCGCCTGGAGCGTTTACCACCAGAGCAGGTGGTGGCGGAAGTGTCCAGCCGTTTCAAGGCCAACCCGAAAACGGTCTTTCTGATCGGTGGCGCAAAAGATGTGCCTTACGATGAAATAATTAAAGCACTGAACTTGTTACACAGTGCGGGTGTGAAATCGGTTGGTTTAATGACGCAGCCTATCTAAGCATCTGCGTTTTCCTTGCTTGAAAGAGAGCGGGTAACAGGCGAACAGTTTTTGGGAACCGAGAGTGTCAAAGGCAACCGAACAAAACGACAAGCTCAAGCGGGCGATAATTATTTCAGCAGTGCTGCATGTCATCTTATTTGCGGCGCTGATCTGGAGTTCGTTCGATGAGAATATAGAAGCTTCAGCCGGTGGCGGCGGTGGTTCGTCCATCGATGCCGTAATGGTTGATTCAGGTGCGGTAGTTGAGCAGTACAAGCGTATGCAAAGCCAGGAATCAAGCGCGAAGCGTTCCGAAGAGCAGCGCAAGATGAAGGAACAGCAGGCAGCTGAAGAACTGCGTGAGAAACAAGCGGCTGAACAGGAACGCCTGAAGCAACTTGAGAAAGAGCGGTTAGCTGCTCAGGAACAGAAGAAGCAGGCTGAAGAAGCCGCTAAACAGGCCGAGTTAAAGCAGAAGCAAGCGGAAGAGGCGGCAGCGAAAGCGGCAGCAGATGCTAAAGCGAAGGCTGAAGCGGATGCCAAAGCAGCCGCAGAAGCAGCGAAGAAAGCGGCTGCAGACGCGAAGAAAAAAGCGGAAGCAGAAGCTGCCAAAGCCGCTGTTGAGGCACAGAAAAAAGCCGAGGCAGCAGCTGCGGCGCTGAAGAAGAAAGCGGAAGCGGCAGAAGCAGCCGCAGCAGAAGCGAGAAAAAAAGCGGCAGCCGAAGCTGCCGAAAAAGCGAAGGCCGAAGCTGAGAAGAAAGCAGCGGCAGAAAAAGCGGCTGCTGATAAGAAAGCGGCAGCAGAGAAAGCCGCAGCCGAGAAAAAAGCAGCAGCAGAAAAAGCGGCTGCTGAAAAGGCTGCAGCTGAGAAGAAAGCAGCGGCAGAAAAAGCCGCCGCAGACAAAAAAGCCGCAGCGGCAAAAGCAGCAGCTGAAAAAGCCGCTGCAGCAAAAGCTGCCGCAGAGGCAGATGATATTTTCGGTGAGCTAAGCTCTGGTAAGAATGCACCGAAAACCGGCGGTGGGGCGAAAGGGAACAATGCTTCGCCTGCCGGGAGTGGTAATACTAAAAACAATGGCGCATCAGGCGCAGATATCAATAACTATGCCGGGCAGATTAAATCTGCTATCGAAAGTAAGTTCTATGACGCATCGTCCTATGCAGGCAAAACCTGTACGCTGCGCATAAAACTGGCGCCAGATGGCATGTTACTGGATATCAAACCTGAAGGTGGCGATCCCGCACTTTGTCAGGCTGCGTTGGCAGCAGCTAAACTTGCGAAGATCCCGAAACCACCAAGCCAGGCAGTATATGAAGTGTTCAAAAACGCACCATTGGACTTCAAGCCGTAATCGCGATGTTGACCGTCACGGCGGTTAACATCAAACATCGGTTGTCGCTGGGTTCTGGTAGTTTTGTGTATTTGAGTTTGTTAACATTCTGCTAAATTATCGTGGGCTATCTGTCCAGATAAGGGAGATATGATGAAGCAGGCATTACGAGTAGCATTTGGTTTTCTCATACTGTGGGCATCAGTTCTGCACGCTGAAGTCCGCATTGTGATCGACAGCGGTGTAGATTCCGGTCGTCCTATTGGTGTAGTTCCTTTCCAGTGGGCAGGGCCTGGCGCGGCACCCGAAGATATTGGTGGCATCGTTGCTGCTGACTTGCGTAACAGCGGTAAATTTAATCCGTTAGATCGCGCTCGTCTGCCACAGCAGCCGGGTAGTGCGCAGGAAGTTCAACCTGCTGCATGGTGTGCGCTGGGCATTGATGCTGTCGTTGTAGGTCAGGTCACTCCAAATCCTGACGGCTCTTACAATGTTGCTTATCAGCTGGTTGATACCGGCGGTGCGCCGGGTACTGTACTTGCTCAGAACTCCTATAAAGTTAACAAGCAATGGCTGCGTTATGCTGGTCATACCGCCAGTGATGAAGTGTTTGAAAAACTGACCGGCATTAAAGGTGCGTTCCGTACCCGAATTGCCTACGTTGTTCAGACCAACGGCGGTCAGTTCCCGTATGAACTGCGCGTATCTGACTATGACGGTTACAACCAGTTTGTGGTTCATCGCTCACCGCAGCCGCTGATGTCTCCTGCGTGGTCACCAGATGGTTCTAAACTGGCATATGTCACCTTCGAAAGCGGTCGTTCCGCGCTGGTTATTCAGACGCTGGCAAATGGCGCTGTACGTCAGGTGGCTTCATTCCCGCGTCATAACGGTGCGCCTGCATTCTCGCCAGACGGCAGCAAGCTGGCATTCGCTCTGTCGAAAACTGGTAGCCTGAACCTGTACGTAATGGATTTGGCTTCTGGTCAGATTCGTCAGGTGACTGACGGTCGCAGCAACAACACCGAACCGACCTGGTTCCCGGACAGCCAGAACCTGGCATTTACTTCTGACCAGGCCGGTCGTCCGCAGGTTTATAAAGTGAATATCAACGGCGGTGCGCCACAACGTATTACCTGGGAAGGTTCGCAGAACCAGGATGCGGATGTCAGCAGCGACGGTAAGTTTATGGTAATGGTCAGCTCCAATGGTGGGCAGCAGCACATTGCCAAACAAGATCTGGTAACGGGAGGCGTACAAGTACTGTCGTCAACGTTCCTGGATGAAACGCCAAGTCTGGCACCTAACGGCACTATGGTAATCTACAGCTCTTCTCAGGGGATGGGATCCGTGCTGAATTTGGTTTCTACAGATGGGCGTTTCAAAGCGCGTCTTCCGGCAACTGATGGACAGGTCAAATTCCCTGCCTGGTCGCCGTATCTGTGATAATAATTAATTGAATAGTAAAGGAATCATTGAAATGCAACTGAACAAAGTGCTGAAAGGGCTGATGATTGCTCTGCCTGTTATGGCAATTGCGGCATGTTCTTCCAACAAGAACGCCAGCAATGACGGCAGCGAAGGCATGCTGGGTGCCGGCACTGGTATGGATGCGAACGGCAGCAACGGCAATATGTCTTCCGAAGAGCAGGCTCGTCTGCAAATGCAACAGCTGCAGCAGAACAACATCGTTTACTTCGATCTGGACAAGTACGATATCCGTTCTGACTTCGCTCAAATGCTGGATGCACACGCAAACTTCCTGCGTAGCAACCCGTCTTACAAAGTCACCGTAGAAGGTCACGCGGACGAACGTGGTACTCCGGAATACAACATCTCCCTGGGTGAACGTCGTGCGAACGCCGTTAAGATGTACCTGCAGGGTAAAGGCGTTTCTGCAGACCAGATCTCCATCGTTTCTTACGGTAAAGAAAAACCTGCAGTACTGGGTCATGACGAAGCGGCATACTCCAAAAACCGTCGTGCGGTACTGGTTTACTAAGAGAATTGCATGAGCAGTAACTTCAGACATCAACTATTGAGTCTGTCGTTACTGGTTGGTATAGCGGCCCCTTGGGCCGCTTTTGCTCAGGCACCAATCAGTAGTGTCGGCTCAGGCTCGGTCGAAGACCGCGTCACTCAACTTGAGCGTATTTCTAATGCTCACAGCCAGCTTTTAACCCAACTCCAGCAACAACTCTCTGATAATCAGTCCGATATTGACTCCCTGCGTGGTCAGATTCAGGAAAATCAGTATCAATTGAATCAGGTCGTGGAGCGGCAAAAGCAGATCCTGTTGCAGATCGATAGCCTCAGCAGCGGTGGTGCAGCGGCGCAATCAACCAGCGGCGATCAAAGCGGTGCTGCGGCATCAACGACGCCAACAGCTGATGCAGGTACTGCGAATGCTGGCGCGCCGGTGAAAAGCGGCGATGCAAACACTGATTACAATGCAGCTATTGCGCTGGTACAGGATAAATCCCGCCAGGATGACGCGATGGTGGCATTTCAGAATTTCATCAAAAATTACCCTGATTCAACTTACCTGCCAAACGCCAATTATTGGCTGGGTCAGTTAAACTACAACAAGGGTAAGAAAGATGATGCGGCGTACTATTTTGCTTCGGTGGTGAAAAACTATCCGAAGTCACCGAAGGCTGCGGATGCGATGTTTAAAGTCGGCGTCATCATGCAGGATAAAGGTGACACCGCGAAAGCGAAAGCCGTGTACCAGCAGGTTATCAGTAAATACCCTGGTACTGATGGCGCTAAACAGGCGCAAAAACGTCTGAACGCGATGTAATGCATAACACACGACCAGAAGTCGCATTATTTCTGGTCGTGTCGTGCGAATCATAAGCAGTTGAGTGATCTACATCGAAATTTTTGTTGCGCTCAAATCTGAAATCAGTAATATATGCCGCCGTTGCCACGGGATATCAAACAAACCGAAAGCAACGCAAAAGTGGGTCGTTAGCTCAGTTGGTAGAGCAGTTGACTTTTAATCAATTGGTCGCAGGTT
>NZ_JABWMT020000021.1:0-74880 GCF_013368915.2 Escherichia sp. 93.1518 | reverse complement strand
TACCTGCCTGTCACGCAGGGGGTCGCGGGTTCGAGTCCCGTCCGTTCCGCCACTTATTAAGAAGCCTCGAGTTAACGCTCGAGGTTTTTTTTCGTCTGTATTTCTATTTTTGCCAAAATCGCAAAAATCCTCTGCATTTCACGCTCTTTTTCCGCAACAGTCTGAAGCCCATAATCATCTCGGTTAACGAACATAGCATTAGAAGAGGCATATTATGGCTATCCCTGCATTTGGTTTAGGTACTTTCCGTCTTAAAAACGACGTTGTTATTGCATCTGTGAAAACGGCGCTTGAACTTGGCTATCGCGCAATTGATACCGCACAAATCTATGATAACGAAGCTGCCGTAGGTCAGGCGATTACAGAAAGCGGCGTGCCACGTAATGAACTCTATATCACCACTAAAATCTGGATTGAAAATCTCAGCAAAGACAAACTGATCCCGAGTCTGAAAGAGAGCCTGCAAAAATTGCGTACCGATTATGTTGATCTGACGCTAATCCACTGGCCGTCACCAAACGATGAAGTCTCTGTTGAAGAATTTATGCAGGCGCTGCTGGAAGCGAAAAAACAAGGACTGACGCGTGAGATCGGTATTTCCAACTTCACCATCCCGTTGATGGAAAAAGCGATTGCTGCTGTTGGCGCTGAAAACATCGCCACCAATCAGATTGAACTTTCTCCTTATCTGCAAAACCGTAAAGTGGTCGCTTGGGCTAAACAGCACGGCATTCATATTACTTCCTATATGACGCTGGCTTATGGTAATGCACTGAAAGATGAGGTTATTGCTCGCATAGCAGAGAAACACAATGCGACCCCGGCACAAGTAATTCTGGCGTGGGCAATGGGGGAAGGCTACTCAGTAATACCGTCTTCTACTAAACGTGAAAACCTGGAAAGTAACCTTAAGGCACAAAGTTTACAGCTTGATGCAGAAGATAAAAAAGCGATCGCCGCACTGGATTGTAACGATCGCCTGGTTAGTCCGGAAGGTCTGGCTCCTGAATGGGATTAAGCCTCTCTGACAGCTCCTTCGGGAGCTGTTTTTACATGCTCGCTAAGGAAATCGATAAAGGCTCGGATGCGAGTACTTACCGCTCGGTCGCTGTAATAAACGGCACTGAATGGCATTTCCACTGGCAACACTTTATCTGCCATTAACTCCACCAGTTCACCACGAGCAATTTCTCTGTCGATCATATAGTCGGACAAACACGCAATCCCGTTGCCACTCAGGCAAAGCTGTTTCAAGGTTTCCCCGCTATTGGACGACAAACCGTACTTCACTTCATGTAATTGTCCATCGCTACAGGCTATCGGCCAGGTATTGAGGGAAGCGGGTTCAGTGAATCCCAGGCAAACATGTTGCTTTAAATCGTCGATAGTTTCTGGCTTCCCGTAGCGGGCAATATAGTCGGGGGAGGCGATAATTTTTCGATAACTGTTAAATAACGGCCTGGCTCGTAAGCTGGAATCCGTTAACGTACCGGCGCGAATCGCGACATCCACTTTTCTTTCGATCAAATTAATAATCGTTTCGGAGGAGACTAGCGATAAAGTGACCTCCGGATAGCGTTCGCGGAAAGGCTTAATTAACGGCATCAGAAAGTGCAGTACCACAGGGGTTGCGGCATCGATCCGTAACAGTCCGCGCGGTGTATTACGCGTCTCCATAATTTCTGATTCTGCCGCTGCCATCTCCTGCAAAATTGACTGTACGCGACGAAAATAACGCTCGCCTTCTTCCGTCAGGCTAAGTTGTCGCGTGGTTCGATTAAGCAAACTGACGCCAAGTTTCATTTCCAGCTTTTTTACCGCCCGGCTGACCGCTGAGTTTGCTTGCCCTAATTGTTCCGCTGCCCGGCTAAAGCTGCCGCTTTCGACGACCGAAACAAAAATGGCGAGTTCTTCCGATGTGGCTTTCATTTTTGCTCCTGTTGCAAAATAGAAGAGATATTTTGAATTTATTTGTCATTAAACCATCAGGATACGTGATATGTCATCCGATTTAATGTTCTCAATAATGAGCAAAATTCTGTGCGGTGTAAGCACTTGCTTACATAACAATATACAATTGCTCGTTGAAAGAGTGAGCTAAAATCCCTATAACAGTAGAACCCTCCCGAGTGCGGAAGGGTTGACGTAATAGAGGTTTCAAAGTCAAAAGTGCGAAAAAATACCTATGCCATGCGCTATGTTGCCGGACAACCTGCGGAAAGGATCTTACCGCCGGGGTCATTTGCGAGCATCGGCCAGGCATTACCACCCGGAGAACCGTTAAGTACCGAAGAGCGTATTCGGGTCTTGGTGTGGAATATTTACAAACAGCAACGCGCTGAATGGTTGTCGGTATTAAAGAACTACGGCAAAGATGCGCATCTGGTGTTATTGCAGGAAGCGCAGACAACGCCAGAGTTAGTGCAGTTTGCGACTGCTAACTATCTTGCTGCCGATCAGGTGCCCGCTTTTGTGCTACCACAACATCCTTCCGGCGTAATGACCCTTTCGGCAGCGCATCCGGTGTATTGCTGCCCGTTACGCGAACGTGAGCCTATTTTACGTCTGGCGAAATCGGCACTGGTGACGGTCTATCCATTACCTGACACCCGCCTGTTGATGGTAGTCAATATACATGCGGTCAACTTCAGTCTGGGCGTGGACGTTTATAGCAAGCAGTTACTTCCTATTGGCGATCAGATAGCCCACCACAGCGGTCCGGTCATTATGGCGGGAGATTTCAATGCCTGGAGCCGTAGAAGGATGAACGCTTTATATCGCTTTGCGCGAGAAATGTCGCTGCGCCAGGTGCGTTTTACTGATGATCAGCGCCGCCGGGCGTTTGGTCGCCCGCTCGATTTTGTTTTCTACCGTGGTCTGAATGTCAGCGAAGCTTCCGTACTGGTTACGCGCGCTTCTGATCACAATCCGCTACTCGTTGAATTCAGTCCCGGCAAGCCTGATAAATAAGGTATGTCAGGTCTGCCACAGGGCAGACCAACGTTTGGCGCTGCCTTTTTATACTCAACCAACAAAAGGACAGTGCAATGACAACACAATCCCACCATGAGCACGTAGAAAAGCAGTTTAGCTCGCAGGCCAGTGAATATTTAACCAGTACCGTGCATGCATCCGGGCGTGACTTACAGCGCCTGGCGGCGTGTCTGACAGAGTATCCTGACGCTTGCGTACTTGATATGGGCTGTGGAGCAGGACATGCCAGCTTTGTCGCTGCGCAAAACGTGCAGGAAGTGGTGGCGTATGACTTATCTTCCCAAATGCTGGATGTTGTTGCACAGGCTGCAGATACCCGACAACTGAAAAATATCACCACTCGCCAGGGGTATGCCGAAAGCCTGCCTTTTGCCGATCACACCTTTAATATTGTTATTAGTCGTTATTCTGCCCACCACTGGCATGATGTCGGTGCGGCATTGCGTGAAGTGAATCGGGTGCTGAAACCCGGCGGTAGACTGATTGTGATGGACGTCATGTCACCGGGTCACCCGGTACGCGACATTTGGTTACAGACGGTAGAAGCATTGCGCGATGCCTCTCACGTGCGTAATTACGCCAGCGGTGAGTGGTTGACGTTAATCAATGAAGCCTATCTGCTTGTCGATAATTTGATCACCGATAAATTGCCTCTGGAATTCTCTTCGTGGGTTGCGAGAATGCGTACGCCAGAAGTGTTAGTAGATGCTATTCGCGTTTACCAACAGAGCGCATCGACAGAGGTGAAAACGTATTTTGCCTTGCAGAATGATGGCTCTTTCACCAGTGATATCATCATGGTTGAAGCACATAAAGCGGCATAAATAAAAAAGGCACCGGGGGAATCGGTGCCTTTCTGTTATCTGGTTTGTCAGGAATCTGGCATATTGTTGTTTTTCACAAACAACGTCAGCTTATCGCCTGGTTGCAGATTCGCAGTATCACTGTTCCAGCGCATCACATCTTTGATGTTTACGCCGTGACGCTTAGCAATGCTTGAAAGCGAATCACCTTTGCGCACACGATACGTAATACTGTCGCTGTTGTTTGCCAACCGCTGTGCGCTACTACCAGCGCCAATTGTCAGGCTTTGGCCTGGTTTCAGCTTAGAACCGCGCAGATTGTTCCACTGCTGCAAATTCTTTGTGCTTACGCCGAGACGTGAAGCGATGCTTGAAAGCGTGTCGCCAGAGCGTACGGTGTAAACGCGGCTATTAAGCGGCGTATTGTCGGCAACCAGTGTCGACTGTACGGCAGCAATTTCGCCTGAAGCCAGAGATTCACGCAGTTGATCTGCATGTTTCTTTGGCACCATCACGTACTGTGGACCACTTGCGCCCAGCGTGGAGCCTTTCACGCCAGCGTTGAAGGTCTTCAGTTTGCTGACGGAAATTCCCGCCATATCTGCAACCTTCGCCATTTCAACCGGGCAACTCAGGTGTACACGCGCCAGAGCACGGCTTTCATCGGTCGTCGGCAGACGTACACCATAACGCTTGCTGTTTTTGAGAATATCACTCAATGCCAGCATCTTAGGCACGTACTGCTTCGTTTCCTGCGGCAACGGTAACGACCAGAAGTCCGTGGATTTCCCACGCGCTTTGTTCGTTTTAATTGCCTTCATGACCCGACCTTCGCCGCTGTTATAAGCCGCTACGGTCAAAAGCCAGTCGCCATCAAACATCTTGTTCAGACGCTGCATCATGTTCAGCGCGGCAGTTGTTGAAGCAACAACATCGCGACGCGCGTCATAATTGCGGGTCTGTTTCAAACCATAATTGCGCCCCGTGCTTGGAATGATCTGCCAGATGCCTGCGGCATTGGCGCCAGACGTCGCGTGAGGATCAAAAGCGCTCTCCACTATGGGTAGTAGTACCAGTTCCATAGGCATGTTACGTTTTTTAACTTGCCCGGCTATCCAGTACATATACGGCTCTGCCCGTAAAGTTACATCGTGGAGATAGCTCTTATTGCGTAAATATTTCTGTTTCTGTTCGCGAATCCGGTCGTTTTCCGGAATTCCCATCTTTAGCTCGTCGCCTATGAAAGCCCACAAGTCACCATCCGGCGCGATAGACGTCCCATCGTCCATCCATCGTGCCTGACTTGTAAACTTTGCTGCTTCCCCTTGACCAGCTGCAGAAAGGCTCTGTGCGTGCTGTTGAACGTTACCAGTACTCTGGCAACCCACGAGCAGGACAGAGGCGAGTAATATCGCTTTTGCCTTCATGTGTGTGTCAATAGTTGCTTAAAAGACGACCGATCATAACGGCGAACGAAGCCGATGACAAGAAAGTTTTATCAGAATCTATCTTTCTTTGACCTTAACCAGGCAAAACGTTCTTCAGGTTGTTGCAATAATGTTTCTTTATTAATTACATTAATTAAATCAATATCTTCTGTTCTCAAAAAAACATTATTTTGCCGCTCATTTTTCAGAATTACGGGTAGTGTTATTTGATTTTTTGCCCGTAACTCCTTAACTTTACGATAATAATCATTTATAGACAAATCGTGCGGAAGAATGCTCAAAGCAAACTTCATATTTGATAAAGTATATTCGTGAGCGCAACACACCAGGGTATCGTCAGGAAGTTCACTTAATTTTTTAAGTGATTGATACATCTGTGATGCAGTGCCTTCGAATAGTCTACCGCAACCGCCAGAAAACAGAGTGTCGCCACAAAATAGATAAGGTTCGCTAAAGTAACAGATATGTCCTAAAGTGTGACCTGGCGTAGCAATTACACTAAATTCATGCCCCAAAACGAAGGCAGTATCACCATCTTTGACTACCTGCGTTGTTCCCTTATCTTGTGTCTCTTCTGGCCCATACACCACAATTTGCGGATACTTTTCTACCAGTTCTTTTACACCGCCAACGTGATCGTGGTGATGGTGGGTGAGGAAAATCGCTACTGGTTGCCAGTTGTTAGCTGAAATCGCCTTTACTACGGGTTCTGCCTCTCCTGGGTCGACAATCAGGCAACGACCTGCTTCATCAGACAAAACCCAGATGTAATTGTCATCAAAGGCGGAAATACTGTTAAGATTCATATATTACCTCTCAGTGCGAAACGGAAGGTTGTGATGAAACCGGCAAGGACCCCTCAAACTGTCGTGGCTCCTGATTGCTGGGGCGATTTGCCCTGGGGAGAGCTTTATCGCAAGGCGCTGGAACGCCAGCTCAACCCGTGGTTCGCTAAAATGTATGGTTTTCATCTGCTTAAGATTGGCAATTTAAGCGCAGAAATCAATTGCGAAGCGTGCGCGGTTTCTCATCAAGTGAATGTTTCTGCGCAAGGAACGCCCGTCCAGGTGCAGGCTGATCCGCTTCACCTTCCTTTTGCCGATAAATCCGTCGATGTTTGTCTACTGGCGCATACATTGCCGTGGTGCACCGATCCGCATCGTTTATTGCGCGAAGCCGATAGGGTATTGATTGATGATGGCTGGCTAGTTATTAGCGGCTTCAATCCCATCAGTTTAATGGGATTACGCAAACTTGTGCCGGTATTGCGAAAAACATCGCCCTATAACAGTCGGATGTTTACTCTGATGCGGCAACTGGACTGGCTCTCTTTGTTGAATTTTGAAGTGCTACACGCCAGCCGTTTCCATGTTCTCCCGTGGAACAAGCACGGTGGAAAACTATTGAGCACGCACATTCCTGCGCTTGGTTGCTTACAACTTATTGTTGCCCGGAAACGGACTATTCCTTTAACGCTAAATCCGATGAAACAGAGTAAAAACAAACCGCGAATTCGCCAGGCAGTCGGCGCCACCCGGCAATGTCGTAAACCACAGGCTTAAACTTCGACTTGATAGCCCGTATCTTCCAGCGTGGGATTCATCGCCGCAGCACGAGCCAGTTCATCACAGCGTTCGTTTTCCGGGTGTCCGGCATGGCCTTTTACCCATTCCCATTTGATTTGATGCTGACCCAGCGCGGCATCAAGACGTTGCCAGAGATCGACATTTTTTACCGGTTTTTTGTCTGCGGTTTTCCAGCCACGTTTTTTCCAGTTATGGATCCACTGGGTGATCCCCTGGCGGACATACTGGCTGTCGGTACTCAAAATGACTTCGCAATGTTCTTTTAACGCTTCCAGCGCGACAATAGCAGCCATCAACTCCATACGGTTGTTGGTGGTGCGGGTGTAGCCTGCGCTAAAGGTTTTCTCGCGTCCGCGATAACGTAAAATAGCGCCATAACCCCCAGGTCCAGGATTACCCAGACACGAACCATCGGTGAAAATTTCTACCTGTTTAAGCATCTCTGGTAGACTTCCTGTAATTGAATCGAACTGTAAACGACAAGTCTGACATAAATGACCGCTATGAGCACTGCAATTACACGCCAGATCGTTCTCGATACCGAAACCACCGGTATGAACCAGATTGGTGCGCACTATGAAGGCCACAAGATTATTGAGATTGGTGCCGTTGAAGTGGTGAACCGTCGACTGACGGGCAATAACTTTCACGTTTATCTCAAGCCCGATCGGCTGGTGGATCCGGAAGCCTTTGGCGTACATGGTATTGCCGATGAGTTTTTGCTCGATAAGCCTACGTTTGCCGAAGTAGCTGATGAGTTCATGGATTATATTCGAGGCGCGGAGCTGGTGATCCATAACGCAGCGTTCGATATCGGCTTTATGGACTACGAGTTTTCGCTGCTCAAGCGCGATATTCCGAAGACCAATACCTTCTGTAAGGTCACCGATAGCCTTGCGGTGGCGAGGAAAATGTTTCCTGGTAAGCGTAACAGCCTCGATGCGTTATGCGCCCGCTACGAAATAGATAACAGCAAGCGTACGTTGCACGGGGCATTACTCGATGCCCAGATCCTTGCGGAAGTTTATCTGGCGATGACCGGTGGCCAAACGTCGATGGCTTTTGCGATGGAAGGTGAAACACAACAGCAACAAGGTGAAGCAACAATTCAGCGCATTGTGCGCCAGGCAAGTAAATTACGCGTTGTTTTTGCGACTGATGAAGAGCTTGCAGCGCATGAAGCCCGTCTCGATCTGGTGCAGAAGAAGGGCGGAAGTTGCCTTTGGCGGGCATAATTAACCGTTAAAGGCGCTAAAAATAGCGCGTTGGGCGATTTTTGCAGCAAACGATTCAAAAGATGAGAAAAAGCGTTGACGAAGGTCGAGGCAATCCGTAATATTCGCCTCGTTCCCAACGGAACACAACGCGGAGCGGTAGTTCAGTCGGTTAGAATACCTGCCTGTCACGCAGGGGGTCGCGGGTTCGAGTCCCGTCCGTTCCGCCAATATTTAGAAAGCCTGAATCAGTAATGGTTCAGGCTTTTGTCGTTTCTGGCTTTCGGGATTTTTCACCCCGGAAGTTAAATGGATATAATCCAGAAAATAGTTACACCATATAATGACCAGTAGTTATAAATTCTGGTCATTTTGGTTATTCCTGCGCATCCCACTTCTCCAGCAGTTCTGCTGGAACTTCATTGATTATCTCCGAAAAGCGTTTTCCGACCAGTCGTTCAGCCTGGCGCAACAAGGGAATGGTCGGGCTGCTTGGTTCACTGTGCTCAAACCAGCGGCGGATGACTCGCAGGCGTTTCAGTGCGTCGTTCCGATCGCTGATTTGCTGTGGCTCTGCGATGATCTTTGCAGTCGTTTCGGCTGGTATATCCACTGTGGGAGCGACATGCTCTGCTAGTGTCAGTCCGGTATTATCGATAGCCGCATACTTCGGCTGATCAGCCTGTGGTTTTGGTTGTGGGATTTCTGGCGTAGTGGTCTGTACCGCCCCAGGCAACAGGGTCAGCAGTTGCGTCAGACGCGAAAAGTCCGGAGCCAGGTCATTGAGCGTTTCACGAGCATGGTGTTGCAGTCGCTCAGTGATCTCGGCGGCCTGGCGAAATGCGTCCAGCGGCAGTGCGCCGCGTGCTTCCAGGTCGGCCAGTTGCTGACGTACTGATTCCGGTGCCAGCGCATCCGCCGGCCGTGATGCAGACAGCGAACGTTCCACATCCCGAACCTGAAGGCGCATGGCGGCGTTGTTTGATAGCGTAATGCCACGAATATCTGCCATTACGCCTTCGTGGTCCAGTAGCGCCGACAGCGCGTTACTGCGTGCTACAGCCGCATCTTCGGCGGTGGTATCTTCAGCCGCAAGCAGTTGTGGATGGATGGTGTCCGGGTTCGTGGCACACAACGTTTCCAGGAGCGTGAGTGTCTCCACCAGCCCTCTGACTCCGCCCTGATGGATGCGGCAGCGCAGCAGGATCACCAGGATGCGGATATCTTTGCTGCGCGCCAGCAGGCGGTGGGCGTCCCGCTCAAGCTCCGCCCAGTTAATGGTTTCCGGCGTACTAACAAAATCGCCATATTGTGCCTCTTCACGCGCTAAGGCGCGGGTGAACAGCAGCAAGTACTCTGGATCATACTCTAGATCCGGGCCGCAGGGACATTCAGCCGAAATAGGGTCAGACAGGGGGGTATCCATTAAATTATCCTCAGTGTGCCAGATAGTGTTCAGGTTCGAAAATCATGCCCGTCACCGGGTTGCCGTGCAGGGCTTTCCCTGCCCAGGCGGTCCAACCAAGCTGATATGGACCACCAGTAACAGCCGGAGGGGCTGCGTGTGGTTTAAGCTGTAGCTCAATTTCCCAGCAGTATTCAAACCCGGTAAATGCGCGAACCAGTTCCGTTAGTACTGGCAGGTTATTACCACCAGGCAGGAAACGCCGGTAGTCAGCTAGTGTCAGCGGGCCAATCACCAGCCGGAACTTATACTGCATGTCCGGCACGGCCTGGCCGATGAGTGCGCCGTTGCCAATGACGGAAGAGGGGGCTGGCATCCCCAGTCGGGTAATTTCATCATCAGCCACAGTTATCCAGTGCAGGACATACTCTTGTATCCGGAAAGGCACACTGAAATAGTGCGCCAGCGTGGCGGCCAAGCCGTCCGGGTTGCGGGATTCGCGCACCAGATGGGCCGATGCCGCCAGGCGAACGTGATCCGGCAGCGAGCTGTCTGCACTTTCCCGTAAATCCTGTCCGCTGAGGCTGGAGATATAAAAGGCAAAACGGTCATATTCCTGTTTATCCAGACCGCCTCCAGCGGACTGGGCGCTGCGCCATGCCTGATAAAACTGCGTCAACCAGCGGTGATGAAAAAGATCGGTAAAACGGGTCAGGGTCGGATCGCAGCGGCTTTCGGTCCGATTGCGCGCCAGTTCGGTGTAGTGCAGTGGCAGCGGACCGTTCGGTCCCCACAGTCCAAGGCTGTAAAGGCTAAGGTGCAGGCGTCCTTGCTGCCAGCTCACACTGGCGATTTCTCGCGGCGCAAAGGTCAGTGTAGGTGTTTGTCCGAGGCGAAATTTTTCCATACTTGGTTGCCAGGCACTACCTGCAGGGACGGTACATAACTGCACATTCACGCGGCGCATCAGGTTCAGAAAACCATAGCGCCAGGGCGTTTTCTGCGCTTGGGTGAAATCGCCGCTCATACACTTCCCCGTAGTCCGGCTCTGACCGGCCAGGTCATAATTTTCCCACGTTGCATACTGTGCAGTGTCATCTGCGAGAAGGTATTAATGGAAACATGACGAGCGATATATTGCTCCAACACCAGACCGAACAGATACGGGCTGATACCAGAGAATCCGTCCTCATCCACCGTCAGCTCACAACTGACGCCGCGACCATAGACCAGCAGCCCGGAACCGGGCAGACGGCGGGTAACAGGCGTTGTTTTACAGCCAATCAGGCTATGTACCTGACGCGACTGCGGACTGTCATGCGCCGGAATAAACAGGTTCAGCAGATCGCGCAGTGCCTGACCGCCGGTGCGGTGATCCAGATCGGCCAGCGGCAGATAATTAAAGGATAACTGGCGGATCAACCGCCAGGCCATTTCACGTTCCGCCAGTGGTGGCTGTGGTGGACGAGGTGGACGGATAAGCCCCACGCCTGCCACAGGGATGGCCGCATCTACGGTCAGATCGTCCCGGCCATTGCGTGCAATAAGACAGGGCAGATCGCGGTTGGTGACCATGGCAGTGATGGTGATATGGCGCAGATTTTCCGGGTATGGGGCTTCATACTGGTCAACCAGCGACAGGAATACTTCCGAGCCCGTATAGGGTGTGCGGGTGCCGTAGCGGCGGGCGTTCTCAGACAACCGACGCGGCTCCCGGCGCAGGGAAAAATAACGCCCATGATTGCCTTCATCATTATTGCGGGTGTGGTAGAGCGGGCGAAATGTCATCTTCCGCGTGGTGTCGACTTCCAACCCTTCCACTTCCTGGACCGAAAACACCTCATAGTCGAGCGGATGGGTCCTGTCCACCACCAGGTGCTGCTCCGTCGTGCTGTGTGTGATATCGATCCGGGCGGTGACGCGGGGAAACAGGTTGATCACCGGGGTACAGAACAGGCTGAACTGTGCAGCATTTGTCTGGTGGATCAACCAGTCTGGCGGCAGGCGGTTCAGTAAGATAACAATTTCCGCCACGCCGCTGTGAATTTTTTGTAACCCGGCAGACAGACCCGTCGGGGTGAAAAAATAAAAGCGTTCCGGGCAGGCAAAATATTCATGCAACAGGTTATGGCCGTGGAACACATTCCACGCCAGCGGCAATAGCCCTTGATCCGGCTCCAGACCCTCGTACATAACGGGCTGTTTCAGGTTCACATCCAGTACGCTGTCAAAATGACCCGGAACACCTGCCAGTGTGGCAATGGCGCTGGTGTGCAGCAGTTCGAACAGGTGTGAGGCCGTGCGCTCCTCGCCACAGAGATAGAGCGGCAATCTGTCCAGCCCGGCAAGCTGGCTGAAGGTCAGTTCACCGAAGGTGCGCAGGGTGATGCGCAGCGCCCCGGCGACGTGAATGTTAGCTGGCAGGTAGCGGTGCAGGGCGGGCATATCCGGCGGCGCGGCGGTCAGGCGCGCCTCTTCGATGGCAAGCGGCCACAGTGTCACATCCTGGCTGCTGCGAAACTGGCAGGCGGCGCTTTCACCTTCCGGAATGGAGGAAAAAAAGGCAGTGTTGCGTGGGACGGTGAATCCCTTCGCCAAATCGCCTTCTTCCGGATCGGGATGTAGTTGTGCCACGCTCATTGAGGGGGTAGGGGTAATGTAATTGGGACTGACGGCCTCCAACAAACGCTGGGTGAAGCGGGGAAATTCAGCATCAATTTTAAGCTGCGTGCGGGCGGTCAGGAAGCTGAAAGCTTCGATCATACGCTCCACATACGGATCGGCAATATCCGCTCCCTGCATTCCCAGCCGAGCGGCGATTTTGGGATGACGGGCGGCAAATTCGGCTCCCGTTTCCCGCAGGTAGCTCAATTCGCGGTTGTAGTATTCCAGTAGCCGTGGATCCATCACTCACCCTCTATATTAATAAAACGTAATGCGGCTGTGCTCCATATCCAGCGCACTACGTACCCGGAATGCTGTCGGATACGGCTGCGTGAGGATCTCACCGCAAATTTCAAACTGTAATGTGTTATGGCTATTCTGGCGTTGTTCATCCTGTAGCGGGATGATTTGCAGTGTGGAGGTCTTCAGCCGGGGTTCAAACCGGGTAATAGTACGCAAAATGGCTCTGCGGATATCATCCCACTTATGTTCATACAAAAAGCTCCCCGCCAGCGGCGGCAGGCCGTAGTTCACTACGGAAGCAGCCGCCTGCGGGTAACGCGCGGCATCAATATCATCTTCATGGCTGATGGTGTTGAGCAGAAACGACAAATCCCGGCGGATGATCTCTTTAAGCTGAGCTGGGCTAACACTGATATCGTGGTCGCGCTTCTGGTTTGGGGTGTCGTCGCACAGGCGGTCAAACAGAGTGGGTAGTAAGTGTTTGCCCGGGCGCTGGTGGGAGGCATTCATGCATCTTGGCCTTCAGGTGAATTAAAGGTGCAGGTGCTCAAATCCAGCAGGCTGATATCTCCGTGGCTGGTGAGCCACATTTTTTGCCCCAGTGCTTGTACCAGGGTTTCACCGGAACCATCCTGCCAGACGGTTTTGCGGCACAGACACAGGGTATCGGAGGCCTTTTCTGAACCGCTGTAGCGGGAAAATAGCCAGGCTCCATGCGCATCGCCATTGTGAAGTGTGATATTGACGGGTTTCCAGATCAGATCGGTCAGACTCGCTGGCGGGGGCGATTTCAGTGAGCGAATTTGCGAAAGCGGCAGCCAGATATACACGCCACCAGTGACCAGTTCCAGCACTGGGCCGGTACGGGAGTCGCTGTCGCTTATCCAGTCAAATGTGCCACCATTCCACCGCCCGGCTGTGTCTGTTATGGTCTCAAACGCGCGGCTGCGGTGGGCATCGGCATCTGACGTTTTACCACGGGCGTTACAGGCGAGGGCGACAAGCAGATCCTCCATCCAGACGGGCGGAGGGAGAATAAAACCAGGGCGTTGTTCACCATGAAAGCAGGACTGGCGGTATATCTCACAGCGAATCAACTCCCCAAATACCTGTGCTTCTCGGGTATAATTTGCGTCCATTCGGGCGCACAGTTGGATTTGTTGCAGCGCTCGTGACCAGTTGCCGATCACGCACAATAACTGAAACAGGCTGTGCCGATGTAAAGCCTTAGTTGGGTGCATCTTTACTTGTTGCTCTGCCATCTGAATACCTTCCGCTACAGAATAATTCCGCAGCAGCGCCGACAAGGTAGCCGGTAGCACGTTATTGTTTGTCATGATGGATATCTCCGTGTTGTACCGGATTTACCCGGTAATGGCTGTCAATGCCAATGATGCGGTGCTCACGCTGTGTCAGATCGGGTAGGACGGTGCTATGTACCATTTCCGATGCGTATTCCGGGGAAAGCAAGCGCAGAATATCGGGGAGAATCGTTTCGGTAGGCCAGAC
This sequence comes from Escherichia sp. 93.1518, assembly GCF_013368915.2. Taxonomy (NCBI): domain Bacteria; kingdom Pseudomonadati; phylum Pseudomonadota; class Gammaproteobacteria; order Enterobacterales; family Enterobacteriaceae; genus Escherichia; species Escherichia sp. 93.1518. The sequence goes on along the minus strand of NZ_JABWMT020000021.1, from coordinate 61,014 downwards.
CGTTTCTCCTTCGCCGGTGGTATCCAGGACATCGAGAATAGCGTCAATGCTTAACCCTCCTGTGATCATATCCTGCAATGAATCAGCTTCAGTGGTCAGATTGCGCAATGAGGCCAGATCCAGCGTAACTGCCTCTTCATTAAGGGGAAATGGATCGGCATAACGATGGATATCTTGTTCAGGGGACAACAATGCCTGGCGGTATTCCTGGTAAAGTAGGGTTAGTGGGGTATCTGTTCCTGGGTTGCCTTCGGTGGCGACTGTGCCATGAACCGGAATGATATCGAACGGATTTTGCGACTGCCGTTGTTGTTGTCGAAACCAGTCAAGATCGAGATATTCGCTTATTGTTTCCAGCGAAACAGCAGTCTGTGGTGTCGTCTTTTCCTCACGTGGAGCAAGAGACGTCGGATTGTCACGAACAAGACACCAGGAAGATAATCCCCATTCAATCAGATCCCCTTCATTCAGGCGCATACGGTGATGCGGCTCGACAATCTGATCATTTACCGTGCAACAATATTCATCGGACTGATTGATTATCCACCACGCCTCTTCATGGCGAGTCAGGCTGAGAGCAATTTTCGCATTCTCATCCACCTCAAAAACAGGAAGCCAGGGCGCGTTGACGGTGAAGATAATCTGTGTTCCTGCAGTCGCGTAAATTGTGCTATCGGTAACCCCGTGCGCCTGTATTTTTTGTAGTCCCCAGATAATATTTCGTTTCATTACGTATCACTGTATAGAGTGTTCTTTTCAATAGAATAATAATTTTAATTTTTTAGATAAGTAATGCTGAACAATTTGTTTTATCAATATTAATTCCTGCGGAAATGTATTGCGGTATTTTTGATATAATATATACATAATGTATATGTAATTGATTTTCTGTATTGAAAAAAATCATAAAAAAGATACTAACCGCTATATTACATTGCGTTCTGTGATATGCATCATTGTTTCATTCTGGAATTTTGATGATTCTATTAATTAGAAGTTCTAATCGGTACATTTATGTTTATGTATCATTTATATGTTCTTACATCATCAGGTGTAACAGATGGACACTCCTGTTTCACGCAGTGCACTATATGGAAAGCTAACAAAACCTTTATTCAGGTCTTTGGAGTCTGCGACAACGTTCTGTAAATTACGCGCTAATCCTTATGTCGAACTAACGCATTGGTTGCATCAGCTAATACAACAACCAGAGAATGATATTCACCATGTCCTTCGGCATTACCAAATAACATCTTTTGATGTAGAGAATGCGTTAATTCAGCAATTGGATATATTGCCTGACGGAGCTAGCGTAATTAGCGACTTTTCCCACCATATAGATCTTTCTGTTGAAAAAGCCTGGATGTTGGCAAGCATCCGTTTTGGCGATCACAAAATTCGTAGCGGATGGTTACTACTAGCCTGGTTAACCACACCAGAATTGTATCGAGTGTTAAAAAATATCTGTGCGCCATTGGCTGGGTTACCGGTAAATGAGCTATTGGATATTCTTCCGTCTTTAATCTCATCATCCCCTGAAATATCAGAGATTCCATATGATGGTTCGGATTTGAATTCTGCGGTTCCGGGAGAAAGCAGCCAGGCATTTTCCTGTGAATCAGCAGGAAATAAATCCGCGCTGGCGAAATACTGTCAGGACATGACTGCACAGGCTCGCGAAGGTGGCATCGATCCAGTCACCGGTCGCGAGCACGAAATTCGTACTATGACGGATATTCTGCTGCGCCGTCGGCAGAACAATCCGTTGCTAACTGGCGAGGCAGGCGTCGGGAAAACGGCTGTGGTGGAAGGGTTCGCGCTGGCGATTGCCGAGGGGGAAGTGCCGCCCTCACTGCGTAACGTGCGGTTGCTGTCGCTGGATGTCGGGGCGCTGCTGGCCGGAGCGTCCATGAAGGGCGAATTTGAATCCCGCCTGAAGGCGCTACTGGAAGAGGCTGCGTGCTCGCCGCAGCCGGTGATTCTGTTTGTCGATGAGGTTCACACCCTGGTAGGCGCCGGAGGTACATCCGGTACAGGTGACGCTGCCAACCTGCTGAAACCGGCGCTGGCGCGTGGCAGTCTTCGAACGATTGGGGCGACCACCTGGAGTGAGTATAAACGCCATATAGAGAAAGATCCGGCATTGACCCGGCGATTTCAGGTGTTGCAGGTGGCAGAGCCGGAAGAGGTCGCCGCTGTTGAGATGGTACGCGGGTTAGTCACCACGTTGGAAAAGCACCATAACGTACTGATCCTTGATGAGGCCGTGCGTGCTGCTGTACAGCTTTCTCACCGTTATATCCCGGCTCGACAGCTACCGGACAAAGCCATCAGTTTGTTGGATACAGCCGCAGCCCGCGTGGCGCTGTCGCTGCACACTCCACCAGCAAATATCCAGTTTCTGCGTCAACGGCTTAAAGCCGCCGAAATGGAGCAGGAGCTGCTATTAAAACAGGAAAAAATGGGGCTCCGCGCAGAACGAGGCGACACACTGGCGTCGCAGATTATATCGCTGAAAAGAGAACTGTTTGATGCGGATGAACGTTGGCAGCAAGAACTAGAGCTGGTTCACAGATTACAGGAGCTGCGTGCTGCAAAAACCGGCGAGCGTGATGAAACCACACTGCAACAGTCGGAAGCAGCATTAAGAGTCTGGCAGGGTGAAAAACCCATCGTTTTTCCGGAGGTTAATGCGGCTGTGGTAGCGGCGATTGTCTCCGACTGGACCGGCATTCCCGCTGGGCGCATGGTAAAAGATGAAGCCAGCCAGATCCTGGAACTGCCTGCCCGCCTGGCGCAACGTGTTACCGGGCAGATGGATGCTCTGGCGCAGATAGGTGAGCGTATCCAGACCGCGCGTGCGGGGTTAGGCGATCCGCGCAAACCTGTGGGCGTCTTTTTGCTGGCCGGGCCGTCCGGTGTTGGCAAGACCGAGACCGCGCTGGCGCTGGCAGAAGCAATCTACGGCGGTGAGCAGAATCTGATTACTATCAATATGAGCGAGTTTCAGGAGTCTCACACCGTTTCCACGCTGAAAGGCGCGCCGCCCGGCTATGTTGGCTATGGCGAAGGCGGCGTGTTGACGGAAGCCGTACGCCGCCATCCCTGGAGCGTGGTATTGCTGGATGAAATTGAAAAAGCCCATCACGACGTCCACGAGTTGTTCTACCAGGTATTCGATAAAGGCGCGATGGAGGATGGCGAAGGTGTCCACATCGATTTCAAAAATACCACGCTGTTGTTGACCACTAACGCAGGTGCGGAGCTTATCAGCCAGCTCTATGAGGATCCGGCGCTGATGCCCGATTCAGCAGGGCTAAAAGAGGCGTTAATGCCGGAGTTACGCAAACATTTCCCAGCGGCTTTCCTGGGGCGGGTGACGGTTATCCCTTATTTGCCGTTGGATGAGAAGGCGCGTGGTGTTATTGCCCGTCTACATCTTGGCAGACTGATGGATCGTATGGCAGAGCAGCATAGCGTTTCACTCATCTATGGCGACGAACTCATTACGCACATTGTGGCGCACTGCCCGATGCACGAAACAGGGGCACGCTTGCTGATTGGTTATATCGAGCAGCATATTCTGCCGCAACTGTCCCGTTACTGGTTGCAGGCGATGGCAGAGAAAACAGCTATCACGCAAATCTGCATCCGTGTTGATGAGGATGAACAGATTATTTTTGAAACGGATTAATGGAACATCCTTATTGCAAAAGAATTAAGTGGTGCGTTGTGGGTTAGCCGCTTTCCTGGAGGTTCTTCCACCAATGATTTGCAGGGGGCTTTTTGTGCATCGGTAGATAAATTTTTGCGCACGCCTGGTAATGCGCGTGCAAAGGGCTGTATTTCTGCAACATATCGCCCTCCCGCCAGAGCATATCTCATGCGCTGGTCAATTGACGGACATTAAGTATGACATTTCGTTATCCGATGTTGTTGACATTCCTGTTAATGATGTTCGCTTTCTGTGTTCAGGGGGAACCGCCTTTACCACAGGATGTGCAGCATTTTCTGAGTAATGCGGAAATGTGCCAGCATCTTGCTGGTGAATGGGACAGTTCTTTACCAGAGAAGGATAAAAGAGACATCGAAAAAGGGGTTGATACCTGGTGTCCTCCGGCGAAGAAATCACTCCCTGTGTTGCGGAAAAAATACAAAGAAAACAAAGAGATTATAAAAATACTCTCTGCGTATGATTTTTAAACTGTACCGTCGGACCACTCCCCTGGTGTCGTCGGCTGACTGATAAGGAAATGAAGGATTATGGCTATCAACAATAGCGCGCAGAAGTTTATTGCCCGCAACCGCGCGCCCCGTGTACAGATTGAGTATGACGTTGAGATTTACGGCTCCGAGAAAAAAATCGAACTGCCGTTTGTCATGGCGGTACTGGCCGATCTGGCCGGTAAACCACGCGAAGAACTGCCACCGGTCACCGATCGTAAATTCCTTGATATTGATATCGATAACTTCAACGAGCGGATGAAAGCCATTGCGCCGCGCGTGGCATTTGCTGTCCCCAATACGCTGACGGGCGAAGGGCAGTTAATGGTCGATATCACGTTAGAGAATATGGACGATTTTTCGCCTGCGCAGATTGCCCGTAAGGTGGATGCCCTGAACCAGTTGCTGGAAGCACGTACTCAGCTTGCCAACCTGCAAACCTATATGGATGGTAAAGCGGGAGCAGAAAATCTGATCAACAAACTATTACAAGACCCAACGTTACTGAAAGCTCTGGCCAGCGCGCCAAAACCTGTCGCTCAACAGGAAAGTGTCTTATCAGGTGAAACGGGAACAGCAGACTAACTGCGATTTTATTAAGGAACTTTCATGGTAAACGATACTCTTCTGGCGACTGGCGACCTCTCTACTGCGCAAACCACTGCCTATCAGGAAACGGAGTTTGATTCGCTGCTGGATAAAGCCTTCCGTCCCAAGACACCTCAAGCAGCAAAGGCTGTTGAGGCTGCAGTTCAGACACTGGCCCAACAGGCGCTGGCAAACTCTGTCACCGTCAGTGACGATGCTTATAAAAGTATTGCTACGATTATTGAGCAGATCGATTTCAAATTAACGGAACAGATCAAGCTAATCCTGAGTCATCCGGAATTTCAGAAACTGGAGTCCTCCTGGCGTGGGATGGAACATTTGGTTTACAACACTGAAACCGATGAAAAATTAAAAATCCGCTTTATGAACCTTTCGAAGGATGAATTGCGGAAAAATATGAAACGTTACAAAGGGATCGCGTGGGATCAAAGCCCCATGTTCAAAAAGCTGTATGAAGCCGAATATGGGCAGTTAGGCGGAGAACCCTACGGTTGTATCATTGCGGATTATTATTTTGATCACACCCCACCGGATGTGGATCTGCTCGGCTCCATTGCCAAAGTGGCAGCCTCAGCTCATGCGCCGTTTATTGCCGGAGCCTCTCCATCAGTGTTGCAGATGGATTCCTGGCAGGAACTGGCCAACCCGCGTGACCTGACCAAAATTGTCACCCAGAACCTCGAATATGCACCGTGGAACTCGCTGCGTAAAAGCGAGGATTCTCGTTACATTGGCCTGACGATGCCGCGTTTTCTCTCCCGTTTACCTTATGGTGCGAAAACAAACCCTGTCGATGAGTTTGATTTTGAAGAAGATGCGGATGGCGCAGATCACAGCAAATATGTCTGGAGCAATGCCGCCTATGCAATGGGTGTAAATATCAACCGTTCTTTCAAACATTACGGTTGGTGTACGTTGATCCGTGGTGTGGAATCCGGTGGGGCGGTGGAAAATCTGCCCTGTCATACCTTCCCGACCGATGACGGCGGCGTGGATATGAAATGCCCGACGGAAATCGCCATCTCTGACCGTCGAGAAGCAGAACTGGCAAAAAATGGCTTTATCCCACTTATCCATCGCAAAAACTCTGATTACGCCGCCTTTATTGGCGCACAATCGCTACAGAAGCCGCAGGAATATTACGATCCAGATGCCACGGCTAACGCCAATCTCTCAGCCCGGTTGCCATATCTGTTCGCCTGTTCGCGGTTTGCGCACTTTCTCAAATGTATCGTGCGCGACAAGATCGGTTCGTTCAAAGAGCGTGAAGATATGCAACGCTGGCTCAATGAATGGATCATGAACTACGTTGATGCCGATCCGGTGAACTCCTCACAGGAAACCAAAGCTCGTCGGCCGCTGGCAGCTGCTGAAGTGGTGGTGGAAGAAGTGGAGGGTAATCCGGGTTATTACGATGCCAAATTTTTCCTGCGCCCGCATTTCCAGCTTGAAGGATTAACGGGGTCGCTGCGTCTGGTCACAAAACTGCCGTCAGTAAAACAGGGTAATGCCTGAGTTTTATGAATATTTTAATGAATGATGTCAGATAATACTCAGGGGGAGATATGGCATATGTTTATGGCCTGGTAGATTCATTGCAGGGCACTGAAATGGTGGGAATGGCGGGAGCAGGAGACAGAAAGGAATGTGTGTTCTTAGTTCAGGTATATGCACATGTAGGGCATACCGGAACGTGGAAGCAGGGGCGGAAAGTTTTCGGAGATAAATCGATCCGCAGAGGAACAGCAATCGCGACTTTTGTGAATGGGAAATATCCACCGAGGGAAGATGCTCATAAACATGCTGCTTTCTATCTCGAACAAGATGATTCGTATATTTATGTTATGGACCAGTGGACAGGTAAAGCCTCGAATGTATCGGCGCGCAAAATCTCCAGAAAAGGTGGAATGCGCAGCGATGGATCCTATCCTGATGCCAGTAATAATGCGGAAGCTTTTTATGTTATTGAGTAGAGAATAGATGCTATGGAGACGCGTTTTATTTTTTCTCTGTTATTGGGTTATATGTTGTTTTATTCACAATCTGTTGCAGCGTGGGAAGTCAGTTGCCCCGTATTTATCAATATAAAATCCTCAACGACAGTACTGGAGTCGGATGTACCTACATCGTGGCAGGAATCTTCCCGCTATGAACCCCGTCTGTGGTTGGACGGTGTAGGGATGTCGCAGGGAAAACCTGAAAACCGGGTGGATCTAAAACCAGAGACAGAGAAAATAAAGGGTGAAAACAGGCAAATATGGGATACCACAACGAACAGTAATCAGGATAGTGAACGTTACTGGGTTTCCTGTATTTATAACCACGGACAGGTTTGGTTATCACAACCGGTACCTGCATCGGCGACACAGTGTCAGGCATCTTCTCTGCCGGGTCAGCGGGAACAAAGAGAGTCATCAGTATCTGTGATATGTAAATAGATATAATACATTCAGTTTATGAATTAATTATATGCCGGTATCTCATTACCGGAAATTATACAGCCTTCTGTTCTTCTGAAATAAGGAGAGGGGGGGCTGTACGGCAATGATTTACCTGTATCCAGATGTACAGATAAATCAGAGATTATTTTTAAGTAATTCTTAATAAGGAAATAAAAATGGCTTATGACATTTTTCTGAAAATTGACGGCATTGACGGCGAGTCAATGGATGACAAACATAAAAATGAAATTGAGGTACTGAGCTGGCGCTGGAATATCCATCAGGAGTCCACCATGCACGCAGGCAGCGGTCTGGGATCCGGTAAAGTCTCCGTGACTAACCTGGAGTTTGAACATTACATCGATCGCGCCAGCCCGAATCTGTTCAAATACTGCGCCTCCGGTAAGCATATTCCGAAGTCTATCCTTGTCATGCGTAAAGCAGGCGGCAATCCACTGGAATACCTCAAGTATACCTTTACTGATCTGATTGTGGCTGTGGTTTCCCCCAGTGGTAGCAAGGAGGGCGAGATCGCCTCCCGCGAGAGAGTCGAACTCTCTTTCAGCACCGTGAAACAGGAATACGTGGTGCAGAACCAGCAGGGCGGCAGTGGCGGCACTATCACCGCAGGCTACGACTTCAAGGCCAATAAAGAAATTTAAGCGGTACTTTTCCGGCCAGGTAAATAGCCTGGCTGGTTTTTATTATTTGATTTTAAAGGAAATTACAGTGAATAAATGGCGTAACCCCGGTGGGTGGTTATGTGCGGTAGCTTTGTCTTTTGTCTGCCTGCTTTCCGGGTGCAGTATTGACAGCGACGACGTGCCGGACCTGATGTCACAAAGACTCGATCTGGTGATTAAGGCTTCCGATAAGGTGAATCCTGACAATCAGAAAAAAGCCGCGCCCATAGAGATACGCGTTTATGAACTGAAAAATGATGCAGCTTTCACGGCGGCGGACTGGTGGTCACTTCAGGAGAATGACAAGGCTGTTCTTGCCGATGATTTACTGCACCGCGATAGCTTTATCCTGCGTCCGGGCGAGGAGAAAAAATTGCGCCGCTCCCTCAATAAGGAAACTACCACGCTGGGGATCCTCGCCGGATACCGCAATCTGGGAAAATCGGTCTGGCGGGCTACATATAAAATTCCTGATCCACCGGAAAAAAGTTGGTACAGCCGCTTTATGCCGAAGAAAAAAGTCGAACTGGATGCTGGCATAGAGCAAAGCGCCATCGTGATTAAAGAACGGGATGAGTAAATTATGAGTTGGAATAACCGGGTGGTCTGGAGTGAAGGACAATTTTTGCTGCCACAGATGTTTCAGCAGCAGGAACGCTATCTGGAACACGTTATTCACTACCGCAGTCTGCCGCTTTCCCCCTTTTTCTGGGGCTTTAGTGAATACAGCATTGACAGTGAGGCGCTGAACATCGGCAAACTGGTGCTGAAGGAGGCTGCCGGGGTGTTTGCTGACGGTACGCCGTTTAATGCGCCGGGCCATACGCCGCTGCCGCCGCCGTTGACCATTCTGCCGGAGCATCTTAACCAGCAGATTTGCCTGGCGGTGCCGGTACGAACGCCGAACAGCGAGGAAACCAGCTTCGACAATAACCCGGAATCGCTGGCGCGCTTTTCGGTGCATGAAAATGAAATTCGCGATGCCAACTCGTTGGGGCGTGGCGCACAATTGTTGCAGCTCAGCCACCTGCGTCTGCGGCTACTGCCGGAAAAGGCAGTGACGGATGCGTGGATCGGTCTGCCGCTGACACGCATTACGGCCCAGCATCCTGATGGACGGATCGAGCTTGACAAAGATTTGATCCCGCCAGTGGTGAACTACCAGGCAAGTTCACTGATATGCACCTGGCTGTCGTGGATCAACGATCTGATAAAAATGCGCGCAGATTCACTGGCGGAACGGTTGACGGGCAGTGATAAACACGGCCATGAGGCGGCGGAAGTGTCGGATTACCTGCTGTTACAAATTCTCAATCGTTTTGGCCCATTACTTATCCATCTGGCGAAAACGCCGCTGTCGCCGGAAGTGCTCTATCGTAATCTGTCCGAACTGGCCGGTGAACTCTCGACCTATGTGCGACCACAAACTCGCCGCCCGGAAGAATATAAAGAATATAAACACCTGACGCCTTATGCTGGGCTGAAATCGGTAGTGGACGAGGTACAGTACCTGCTGAATGCCGTGCTGATCCGGGGGGCGCAGCGGATTCCGCTGGAAGAGGGGGCTTATGGCATCCTCAATGCGGTGGTTGAACCTTCCGAACTATCGGGTTTCAGCGCGCTGGTGCTGACGGTGAAGGCGCAGATGTCTGCCGACGCCCTGCTGCAATATTTTTCCGCCCAGACCAAAATCGGGCCGTCCGAACGCCTGCCGGAACTGATCCGCTCGCACCTGCCGGGGCTGACTTTGCAGGTGCTGCCGGTTCCCCCGCGTCAGATTCCGTTCCAGTCCGGGTACATCTATTACGACATTCGCCGCGATGGAGTGCTTTGGGAACATATTGCCCGCTATGGAGGTATGGCCATGCACACTGCCGGAGAGTTTCCGGGGCTGGAGATGGCTCTGTGGGGAGTGCGTGATAAATGACCAACGATATCCTGACGCCGCAGGCGGCGAATACCCTGCCATTTCAGCCATCAACCGGGGGGGGAAAGGCACCCGACAATGACGGTTACGGCGCGGGCATAAAGGACAGTCTTCGCAAGGAGGAGAGCAAGGTGGTAGTTGAGGACGGCCCGGATATGAAACTCCGGCTGGCTGAAATCACTGCTGCCGCTAATCCTCTGCTGGCGGCGGCAAGTCCTCTGTTATGCGCACTGGCGCAGATGCCCCGCGAACTCGCCCCTGGTTTTATCGAACATTACCGAGCCCTGCTAGAGCGGGAGGTTCGCCGATATCAGACGCTGTGCGACCAGGCAAACCTGCGCCGCGAGCATGTGCTGGCGGTTCGCTATTGCTTGTGTACGGCGCTGGATGAAGCCGCCAACAATACAAGCTGGGGGCGACGTGGGGTTTGGGCTGGAAAAAGCCTGCTGATCACCTTTCATGGCGAAAGTGAAGGTGGCATCAAGCTGTTTCAGATAATTGGTCGTCTGGCCTCCAGCTTCCAGGAGCACAGCGATGTGCTGGAAATCATTTACCACATACTGGGGCTGGGCTTTGAGGGGCGTTACAGCGTGCGCCCTGACGGGCGTAAACAACTGGATGATATCCGCCAGCAACTGCTGACTCAACTGATCCAGCGCCGCGATCCGGTAACACCAACACTTTCGCCTGGTTTCACCGGTGCCGTCGGCGGTCGGATTCGGCGGATGCAGCGGGTGCCGGTCTGGCTGAGTGGCGGAATAGCCCTGCTGGTGATGTTGACCTTATTTGGTTTTTACAACCACCGGATGAGTCTCGCCACAGAAGCCGTACAGCAGCGTATCGATGCCATTGGTAAAAATCTGCCGCCACCCCCCGTTCCCGTGCATAAGCTGCGACTGAAAATCTTGCTGGCGAACGAGATCACCCGTGGTCTGCTGACGGTGGAGGAAGATGAGCATCACAGTCGGGTGGTCTTCCGGGGCGACACGATGTTTGTACCGGGGCAGAAAACCGTGAATGACGCGCTCCGCCCGGTGATTGATAAGGCCGCGCGCGAGATTGCGCGAGTGGGGGGCGCAGTGACGGTGACCGGCCACACCGACAGCCAGCCGATCCATTCTGTGGAATTCCCATCTAACCAGGAGCTATCGGAAAAAAGGGCGACGGAAGTGGCTATGCTGTTGAAGTCCGGTGGCGTTTCTGCCAGTCGAATCCGGGTTGTCGGGAAGGGGGATACCGTGCCGGTGGCTGATAACCGCACTAAAACCGGACGAGCGCAGAATCGCCGGGTAGAAATTCTGGTGGTGGAGTAAATTAATAATGGAAAAGCTGGAGTGTAATGCGTCTAACCATTCGCCAGTGTGGGGAGTAACAGAATTTATATTCTGGAAACTGGCGCCTAAAAAATGGGGGGGAGGAGTAGCATTTGGGCGTTATTTTAAAGATGGTTGGGTGAAGCATAACAGCCTTTTGATCAATGCAGCTGCAAATGCCTGGCATTTACCTGCTCCCTTGCTTGCTGGAGTTTGTTGGATTGAAGTAGGGGGAGACCCTCAGATTATAGACACGTTGGCATTTGAATTTCGTGCTATGAGTTGGAGTGGGCCTGAGTGGGTTGATGAACATATCACAATAGCTTCGAAACCAGAAAAAACATCTTTTGGTGCGGTGAGTATGCAATTGCGAACTGCTGCCAAAACACTCGGGCTTGATGAGACTAAAATGGATAATTCTCAGTTGCGTGAGCTGGCAAATTGTCTCCAACATAATGTGTTTAATATACAATTAGCTGCAAGACATCTTTATCAATTGGCTGAAAAAGATGGCTTTCAGGTATCCTTACCTCACCTGACAGAAGAACAAATAAGAATTATTGGAGCTCGTTATAATCGAGGTATTTCTCTTAGTCTGGAAAAAATAAAGAAAGATACCAGCTATGGCGATTTTATTATCAACAACTGGTTACATTTCTCTGGTTTATTAATGACTGCCAGGGAGTCCTCATGAAAAAAATAATTAAGATAACAGGATGGTTATTATTCATTATGGGGTTGGTCACTATCATGCTTTTTTCCGGGAATGAGTATCAGTGGATGCAGGATATGGAGCCTTCAATAACAGCATTGCCTCAGGGAAATGGAAATAGAGAGGTAATCAGAAGATTAATTTATTCTATTTCAGCGGCTATTCAGATTGTTCTTTATTTTCTTTCAGTATCACGTACAGGAAAGGGGTTTTCAGTCCTGGGTATTTTGCTATTACTGATTATCGCATGGAGCTCTGAACAATAATGCAAAAATTTCTCAGTCTGCTGTTTTCCCGACGCGCACTGGCGATTGTCGGCGTGGTGATGCTGGCGCTGCTGGTCTGGTTTATCGGACCGCTGGTGGCGTTTGACACCCTGCATCCGCTGGCGTCTGTGGGCAATCGGGGGGTGACCATTGTTCTGTTATTGATGCTACTCATACTGTGGCTGGTGAACTGGTCAATGAGCATTATTGGCGTTACGGTTCTGTGCCTGATCATCGGTTTTGTGTCACCGTTGCTGGCCTTTGGCGACGTTCGCCCTTTTACGCCATTGTGGCTGCGTCTGGCGCTTATCGGTCTGATCCTGCTGACTTATGCACTATACGGCCTGTACCGCCTGTGGCGGGCGCTGCGCCTGGATGAACAATTGTTGCGCCGTTTCCTGCATCCTCGTGGGGAAGACGTGCCGGTGGCCGGGGAAATTAAAGCTGATTTGCGCACCGTTAGCAATATTGTCACCCGCGCCATCCGGCAACTGAAACAACTACGAGTAGATCAGCCATTTTGGCGTAAGATCCTGGAAGGAAAGCGTTTTCTGTACGAGTTACCGTGGTTTATGGTCATCGGCAGTCCAGGCGATGGTAAAACTACCGCGTTGCTCAACACTGGATTGCAGTTCCCACTAGCAGAACAGATGGAACAGACCGTACATATCCTGAATGTACCTGGTGGCGGCACGCTGCATTGCGACTGGTGGTTTACCAACGAAGCGGTACTTATCGATACCGCTGGGCGCTATGCCCGCCATGATGACGGCGGCGAAACGAACGCGACACAGCGTAACGCCGGAGAGTGGCAAGGGTTTTTGGGGTTGCTGCGAAAACACCGCCCCAACGCGCCGTTGAACGGCGTGCTTCTGACGCTGAACGTGGCAGATCTAACCGCGCAGTCATCGGCAGAACGCCTGGCTACTTGTGCAGCCCTGCGTGCACGGCTGGCAGAACTGAGAGAGACGCTAGGGATCCGTTTTCCTGTGTATCTTATTGTCACAAAAATGGATCTGTTGCCGGGCTTTACGGAGTATTTCCGTGGTCTTACCAGTCACCTTCGTACCCAGGTATGGGGCTTCACTTTGCCTTACAGCCGGAAACGGAATTCCGCAGATCTGCAGTCGCGACATGCGCTCTGTGGGCAGGAACTGGCAAATCTGACGCGGCGGCTGGATCAGGGGCTGGATACCCGGTTGCAGGAGGAGTACGACCTTAAAAGCCGCCAACGGCTCTACCGCTTCCCGCGTGAATTTGCCGCGCTGGGCGCGCCATTGCTGGAAGCCATTGAACAGATCTTCCTCGATTCAAAATTCGACGCCACCCAGCTTAACAACACCCTACGCGGCATCTTTTTCACCAGCGCCGCGCAGGCGCAGGCGGACGCCGTGGCAGACCATACGGGCATCTGGCAGCGTTTTGTGCGGGCAATAAAAGGGAAGGCGGATTCACCGTCTCATACCCTGCCGGACGGCAACCGCAGCTATTTTCTCCACGATCTACTGAAACAGTTAATCTTCCGTGAAGCGCACCTGGTGGAGCCGAATCTCCAGTGGGCATGGCGTTACCGGCTACTGCGTACCGGCGGGCATCTGTTGGTACTGGCGCTGGCTTTCTGGTTATGGCAGGGAATGCAGGGCAGCCAGCAGGGTAACAACGGGTATCTGAGCGAAATTGCTAACCGTACGACCCGACTGGATGCCGATGTCAAAGACTATACCGGAAGCCCCGCGATGCAGCCGGTTCCGGCATTATTGAACCAGGCACGGGCGTTGTCAGCCTGGCCTGGTCTGGATCCTGACTCACCACCGCTGGCCTGGCGTTATGGCCTTTACAGCGTTCCGCCGGTGACGGAGAGCGTGGCGTCCCTGTATGACCGCCTGCTGGAACGGTTGCTGCTGCCGCCGCTGGTAAAACGCATGGAATATGTGCTTTCGGATGCGATAGCGCGTCAGGACAGCAAAGCCGCCTATGACGCCCTGCATGTTTATCTGCTGCTGAACCTCGATAAAGACCACGAGGACAAATACAACGCGGCGGAAATTCACTCATGGGTACTGAATGACCTGGACAACCGAGATAGCATGGCGGAATTTGGTGGTCGCGCAGCCGTGCTGGAACATATCGACGCTCTGTTTGACGGTAGCCGCGTAGTGCATTCGCCCTACGAAAAAGATGAGAGGTTGATCCGCCAGGCGCGAACTTTCCTCGATGGACACACCAGCACTGAGCGTATCTATGCTCGTGCACTGGCTTCTATGGAGAGTGAAGCACCGCAGGAGTTTTCGCTGGTGCGCGCTGTAGGGGCAGATGCAGGAAGCGTCTTTGTTCGCACGGATGGCGCGCCGCTGGATCGGGGTGTACCGGGTATCTTCACCCGCGAAGGCTACCGGGGGTTATTTGACAAACGACTGCCTGAATTTGTTACCGCAGCGTCAGCGAATGATGCCTGGGTAATGGGGCGGGAAAATGCGCAAAAAAAACGACTGAGAATGTAATGAGCCAGCTACCGGGACAGGAACTCCCGGTTACCCGTGAAGTCCGTCGCCTGTACCTGGCTGAATATGCCCGCCGGTGGCAGGATTTTCTGGTCAGTATTCACAGCATCAACAGCGCCGGGGGGGGACGGTGGTCCGGGGCTGGCCTATGACCTTCAGGTGCTTCGTACCCTGGCCTCGCCGGATTCACCGCTGATGCGGCTGAGTAAAGCCGTGGTGGAGCAGACCACCCTGGTACCGCCGCTGGATGCACAGGCCAGACAAAAGCAGATGGCCCAGCGAGCGCAGGATCGGCTTTCCGGTAATGCGGGAAAAGCGGTACAGACGGCGAAGTTGTTCCAGGACATCCATCCAGAAGAACGTCTGGAGAAAACGCTGGTGGATGATCGTTTTGCCGCATTGCGGGAAGTTGTTTCCGGGCGTATGGACAGCGGACAAGGGGGCGGCGCGCCACAGCTTAATTCGTTGCTGACGATGCTCAATGAATATTACACCCAGCTCACCATTGCAGACAGTGCACTGGCGGCCAGCACATTACCGGGTCGCATTTCGGCGGCGGATAAACTGCAACTGGAGGCAGCAAAACTACCCGCGCCGCTGAAAAATATTCTGCTGGATTTAACACAGCAGGGGACACGCAAAATCAATGCCGGAACGGGTGAAGTGCTGAATGCGCAAATGGAGGCGGTGATCGGTGATGAGTGCCGTGATGCCATTGACGGACGTTATCCCTTTGCCGACAGTCCACAGGAAGTCAGCGCGGACGATTTTAACCGTATCTTTGCCAGCGGCGGCGTGCTGGATGCCTTCTGGACGAAACAACTGGCCCCGCTGGCGGATACCGCCAGCAATCCGTGGCGCTACAAACCGACCGAAGGCAATATGACCTTACAGGGGCCGGATCTGACGCCATTTCAGGAGGCGAAACAGATCCGAAGCGTTTTTTTTAACGGGGAAGGTGGGAAAAAGTTCTCCTGGGCGATGCAGGTTCGCGTCGTGGATATGGACCCTGCCATCACCGAACTGGTGATTGATATTGACGGTCAGGTGTTGCGCTACGCTCACGGCCCGGTCAGGCCGCTAAAAGTGAACTGGCCGGGGCCGCGCAACGGCTCAATGGCGGAAATCACCGCTAGCCCGCGCATCCGCCAGGACACCTCGACGCTACTGACTAACGGGCCGTGGGCGCTGTTTCACCTGCTGGACGCGGGTAACGCGCAGGATACAGCGGTACGGGGAACGCAGCAGGTGGAGTACAGTTTTGATGGGCGACGGGTAGTGCTGGAAATCACCGCCGGGAGAGACTTTGACCCGGTGAACCGGGGACTACTGCAACGCTTCGCCTGCCCGGAGAGGGCGCTCTAATGCGCCGTGCTACGGCAGTATCGACCCCGGCGATGTTCGGTAGGTTGCCGGACCAGCGTGATTATGTGCGCTGGCGGGTGAGCGCGAACGAAGGACAGGTGTGGCAGGCGTGGCTGAACCAGCAGACGTGGCTTGGGCAGGGGCGGCATATTGTACTGCCGGAAGGATCGAATACCGTGACGACGGGAGAGAATGACGGTTGGATGCACTTATCACCGCGTGAAACGTCGGTGCTGCCGGAGCACCATCCGCTGCCGTGGAGCTTCGTCCTGTCGCCGGGGTTTTTACCCATTGGCGGGCGTGATGAATGGCTGACAGGGGTACTGACCGCCTCACGTGACAGCACGGGCAGGCCGTGGCCGCTGGTGATTTACCAGCGTGTCGGACGGGAATGGCTGGAAGAGAGTCTGGATGAAACGCAAGGCTGGCTGTACTGGCTGGCAAGACTGGCGGCAGTACATGTCTCACCACAGACAGAACGCTGCGGGCGACTGGCGGAGCAGGCAGACCAGCTGTGGGCGATGTGGCGACCGGGGCCACGCTGGGCGCAGTGGTTGCGTGGTTTGCGGCGTGTACCGCAGCGCAGCCGGGAACTCACCGGCCTGCCGGACGCACCGGTTGTGGAACTGCCCGGCGTGCGGCACCTGCCGTGGCCGGGCTGGCCGGACAAAATGCTGACGCAGGCACAACAAGGGCAGGGCTGGTTCTGGCAGCAGAACAGCGAGGGGCGGTATGTGGATGCGCTGCGGCTGACGGGGCAATCCTCATAATATATAAAATCATATTTCCCCCCCAAAAATATTTCAGATGAAACCATATAATATTTAACGAGAATAAAATGACCAAGCTTAAATATGATGAAAACGGCCTGCTGGCAGAATACTATGCAAAAACAGATATTGACGGTGATGTCATCACTCACAAAGATGACAGAATGACGTATTTATTAAATAAAAATACTGGCTCTATTTCTGTAGTGATAAAGTGGAAGTATGAGTGGTATAAGGATAATACCGTTACAGATGACTGGACTGTATTGGAAAAAGCTATTTTCATGAGATCAGTATATTTATCTGTTCAACAGGCATGGAATGGCAAAATAACTTATTCTGTTTCCGGTGAGTCTGAGTTCGCTAAAAAATTCCAGGGGGAAGCTTTGCCTTTTGATGTGAGGATAATTCCTGTATCTCAGAATGAAGACTGGTTGGTAATTGCAACTAAAGTTTTGCCTGGTGCTGATTTAAGAACGTATGTTGATTTTAAGAACAGCACGGTTCATGTTGACTCAGCAGACCTGGAAAAAGTAGCAAAATGTTTTAACTGTAACAATACAGTGCAAATAAATATACCACATGAAGCCGGACATGTACTTGGTTACTTAGATGATGATTATGATTCTTCGTCTCCGTATGTTGGAGATGTTAGTGGGCTGATGAATATGGGAATGGAACTCCGGGAAAGATATCTTAAAAACTCAACTATAACGTTGAATGTAATAATGCCTGATACTAACTTCACTCTATTGAGTGTAACCAAATGAAATTAATCTGTATTATAGTGTTCTTTCTTTCAATAAATTACGTAATCACAGCAAATGTTTTCGAGCCTTCTGTAGTTTCTCAATCTACCAGGTATTATGAGGAAAATGATATACAGAATGGAAGTAACGATGCTTTTTTTGTGGAAAAATACGGTCCACCTGTTCATGAGTTCATGAAGCCACGATATAAGTTTGCCGGTGAATATTATATCGGCTTGAATCAGACTTATCGCATCACAAACCCTGAATTTAAAGATGTTCCTATTAAAGAAATGTTCTGGAACCTGCAAGAGGATTTAAATCTTACATGCTGGTTCCATTATAAAGACGGGCAGTGGCGGGTTATTTCTTATATTTTTTGGCCACCAGGGGCTAAATTTTAATCCGGTATTAAAGGAGTAAACACCATGAGTTTTGTATCTACGGGTAATAAACCAGCTGGAAGCGGTGGACCCGTCATCACCACACCACCAATAGCTCGCGAAAGTGGCGGTATGAGCACAGGTTCAGCCGCAACTGGTGTTGCTGATGCAGCCGAACAGATGGCAGAACAGGCAGTTGCAGATCTATTTGGTGCGCTTCCAGAACCGTCAGGACTGGTTAAAGCTGCAGTAGCTGCTGCGCAGGCTGCCGCCGCAGCGGCAGGGATCTCGGATATGGCTGGTGCAGTTCAGGATGCGGCGGCATCGCTTGCTGCCGCTGGTCCGGGGGCGCATAACGTCACAGTAAGTGGTAGTGCGGTGCCGGCGCAGATGCTGCTGTTTGCAGGTATGAATGGTTCGGAAGGGCTTGGGAATCTGTTTTCCTATACAGTACAGCTTAAAACGCCTGACACCCTGAACCTCGGATATGTCTCCCCTGCTGCCAATCTGCCGCTCAAACCGATGGTGGGCAAAGACCTGTGCGTCAATATTGAACTGGATGGCGGCGGCAAACGGCATATCAGCGGGCTGGTGACGGCTGCGAGGGTAGTCGGTCACGAGGGGCGCTCAGTCACGTATGAATTGCGCATTGAACCGTGGCTGAAGCTGCTGACCCACACCAGCGACTACAAAGCTTTCCAGAACAAAACCGTGGTGGAGATTCTGGATGAAGTCCTGGCTGAATATTCTTTTCCGGTGGAAAAACGGCTGGTGGAAAATTATCCGCCCCGCGCCTGGCAGGTGCAGTATGGTGAAACCGATTTTGATTTCATCCAGCGCCTGATGCAGGAATGGGGTATCTACTGGTGGTTTGAGCACAGCGAGAACAGCCACACACTGGTACTGGCTGATGCCATCAATGGTCATAAAGTGTGCCCGGACTCGCCGCTGGTAGAGTGGCACCAGGAAGGACTGAAGCTGGATAAGGAATTTATCCACACCATTACGGCCAGTGAGAGGCTGCGTACTGGAAAGTGGGTGCTGGACGATTTTGATTTTATGAAGCCGCGTTCGCTGCTGAAAAGTACTGTGGCTAATCCGCGTGATACCGGTCATGCTGAATATGAGCATTACGAATGGCCTGGTGATTACTTCACTATAGGGGAAGGTGAGATGCTGACGCGCATTCGTATGGAAGCGCAGCGCAGCCCTGGCAGCCGGGTTGGAGGGGCGGGGAATATCCGCACCCTCATGACTGGTTACACCTTTACGTTGATGAATCATCCGACGGCGGAGGTCAACCAGGAATATCTGCTGGTGCAGACCACGCTGTTTTTACGGGACAATGCGCAGTACAGCGGCCAGGACCAGCATTTTACCTATGTCACCACGTTCGAACTGCACCCTACCAGTGAAGTCTACCGTCCACAGCGAACCCTGAGCAAACCCCATACCAAAGGCCCGCAGAGCGCCATCGTCACCGGTCCGGCGGGGCAGGAAATCTGGACGGATAAATATGGCCGGGTGAAGGTGCAGTTTGGCTGGGATCGTTATGGTAACAATGACGAAAACAGCTCCTGCTGGATCCGCGTCAGCTACCCATGGGCGGGAAAAGGATTCGGGATGATCCAGATCCCGCGCATCGGCCAGGAAGTGCTGGTGGATTTCAAAAACGGCGACCCGGATTTACCCATCATTGTAGGGCGGACATACAACCAGGATACGATGCCGCCGTGGGGACTGCCGGGCATGGCGTCGCAGAGCGGGATATTCAGCCATTCGTTACAGGGGGGGCCGACCAACGGAAACATGCTGCGCTTCGATGACAAAACGGGCGCGGAAGAGGTGAAGTTCCATGCGGAAAAAGACCTCAATACCACAGTAAAAAACAATGAAACCCACACGGTCATGGTCGATCGCACAAAAACCATTGTCAAAAATGAAACCATCAGCGTGGGAGAAGACCGTAATGCCACCATCACAAAAAATGATGGGCTTTCCGTCAAACTAGCTCAAACCATCAATGTCGGGACGACATATCGTCTGGACGTTGGCGATCAATTTACCCTTCGCTGCGGCAATGCAGCGCTTGTATTACACAAGGATGGCTCGATTGAGTTTTGCGGAAAACAACTTTTACTGCACACCAGCGATGTTATGCAACTCATTGGCAGTGGCATTGATATGAATCCGGATGGCGGCACAGCCATGACTGCGGATGATATTGCCCCGTTACCTACCCCGGACGTTTCTGAATAAAAAAATATAAAAGGAATTTTTTCTATGACCAGCCTTTACCGTATTCAGGAGGGCAGCTTTGCCCTGCCTGAAACTTTTCTTGATCGCACCGTCAATATCTTCGTCCCGTCGGGCAATGAGAGGGCAACTCCCAGTCTGAATATTTCCCGCGACACGCTCAGGCCCGAGGAAAACCTGACCACCTACATTGACCGCCAGATAGCCTTGATGAAAAAAAACCTGGGTCAGCACCGGGTACTTTCGCAGGGAACGGCAGTGGCGGGAACTGGCGAAGCTGCCATGACAGGTGAACAGATTCTCGCAACTCATCGTTCTGGAAAAACAGAAGTGTACCAGCGTCAGGCCGGGTTTATCACCGGGCCAGGAAAGGTTCTGGTGTTAACCCTGACCAGTCAACGTCCTTTTGATGAGCATACTGACCAGCTATGGACTGCCTGGTTGACCAGTTTTCAGCCCGCTAAAAGTTAAAACAACATGGAGGTTTTGTCATGTATGAAGCCGCACGGGTGGATGACCCCATCTACCACACCAGCGCCCTTGCCGGGTTTCTTATCGGGGCTGTCATTGGCATCGCCATTATTGCCGTCGCCGCCTTTGCTTTCTTTACCTGTGGTTTTTTGGCCGGGCTGATTCTGGGTTTTCTGGCTGATCAGATAGCCTCCGGGGTATTACAACTGGGAGAGGCCATCGGGCGCTCGATACATTCCACTGCGGGAAAAATTCTGACCGGCTCTCCCAATGTCAGCACCAACAGCCGACCTGCTGCTCGGGCCGTACTGAGTACGGTGATATGCGAAGACCATTCCCCGGAAATCCGCATTGCTCAGGGATCCGGCAACATCTACATCAACAGCCAGCCCGCCGCCCGTAAGGATGACCACACTGAATGTGATGCAGTGATTGAGGACGGCTCTCCCAATGTCTTCCTCGGCGGCGGTACGCAGACGGTGCTGGAAATCAGCCCGGAAATCCCTGACTGGCTGCGTCAGGTGGTGGATGTACTGTTTGTGGTCGCCGGAATGCTTGGCGGGCTGGCTGGCGCCTGGCGTCAGGCGGCAAAGCTGGGCTCGAAATTTGGCACAAAATGCGCGGCCAAATTTATTGGTGGCGAAATTACCGGGATGGCCGTTTCCGAGGCCGCTATGGGGTTGTTCAGCAACCCGGTGGATGTCACGACCGGGCAAAAAATCCTGTTGCCGGAGACGGATTTCACCCTGCCGGGCCGTCTGCCTGTCACCTGCTCACGCTTTTATGCCAGCCACCTGGAAACAGAGGGAGTTCTGGGTAGAGGATGGCGGCTGAACTGGGAGATAAACCTGCGCGAAGATGAGGCATATATCACCTTCATCGGAGTACAGGGCCGGGAGCTGAGTTATCCGAAAGAAATGCTGACACCGGGCCATCAGATATTCGACCCCGAAGAGCAGTTTTACCTTAGCCGCCTGCATGACGGGCGCTATGTGCTGCATTACACCGACCGCAGCTATTACGTGTTTGATGAATTTGATGACCACGGCGTCGCGCCGTTACTTTTTATGGAGACGCCGCACCGGCAGCGAATTGCTTTTGGGCGTGAGAACGGCAGGCTGGTGCGGGTAGCCTCCAGCAGCGGACACCATTTGCTGTTGCACCGCGCGTTGACGCCGGCAGGAGAACGACTTTCGCATATTGAGCTGGTGAAGGGCGGGCGTCCCGGCAACCTGGTGGAATATCGTTACGATGATAACGGGCAACTGACCGGCGTGGTGAACCGGGCCGGTGTGACGGTGCGTCAGTTTGCCTATCAAAATGGCCTGATGACAGAGCACCGCAACGCGACGGGCTTCACCTGTACCTACCGCTGGGAAGAAGTTGAGGGTTTTCCCCGTGTGGTGGAGCACTCGACCAGCGACGGCGAGGATTACCGGTTCCACTATGATTTTGCTGGCGGGCAGACGGTGGTAACCGGCAGGTTAGAGCAGAAGTGGCAGTGGTGGTTTGATGAACAGACGTATGTGACCGCGCACCGGACGCCGGGCGGCGGGATGTACCGCTTCACCTACAACGAAAACCATTTTCCCGTCGCCGTGGAACTCCCCGGCGAACGCAGGGTAACGCTGGAATACGACACCCTGAGCCGGGTGGTGAAAGAGACGGACCCGGCGGGCAGGGTGACACAGACGCAGTGGAACGGCAGTTTTGCTGAAATCACGCGCCGGGCACTGGATGACGACCACGTATGGAAGGCGGGTTACAACGAACACGGCCAGGTGATACGGGAGACAGACCCGGAAGGGCGCGTCACGCGGTACGGGTATGATGAACAGGGGCTGGCGGTCAGCCGCACGGATGCGCGGGGCGGCGAGGTTGCACTGGTGCACGATGCGCGCGGCCAGCTGACGCGTTATACGGACTGCTCAGGGTGCGCCACGGGTTATGAATACGATGAAGACGGCAACCTGACGGCGGTGACGGACGCGGAAGGAAAAACGGTCCGCATCCGCTATAACCGTCTGGGGCTGCCGGAGACGGTCAGCCACCCCGGTAAACAGCAGGACCGTTACACCTGGAACGCGCTGGGATTACTGAGCAGCCACCGTCGCATCACGGGCAGCGTACAGTCCTGGCAGTATACGCCGCGCGGGCTGCCGGCAGTTCACACGGATGAAGAGAAACGGGAGACGCGCTGGCAGTACACACCGGAAGGTCTGGTTGCCAGCCTGACTAACGGCAACGGGGCACAGTACCGGTTCAGCCACGATGCGGACGGGCGGCTGACGGGAGAACAGCGCCCGGACGGTCTGATACGGATGTTTGTGCTGAACGCTAGCGGGTATCCGGTCATCATCCAGATGCAGGGCACAGAGGGCGGGGTGCGTGATGAGCGGCAGGTGCGTGACGCGCTGGGCCGTCTGATGCGCAGTGAGACGCTGCACAGTACGCGGACCTTCAGCTACAACCGTCTTGACCAGATAACGGAAGTGGTTCTCACCCCGACAGAAGAAGGCGAGCGGCAGCACCACATGCAGCCGGACACGGTACGCTTTTCGTATGACCGCAGCGGGTGGCTGACGGCGGAGCACAGCGTGCACGGCAGCATAACGTACCGGCGCGACGTGCTGGGTAATCCCACCGATATCACGTTGCCGGACGGGCAACATCTCAGCCATCTTTACTACGGCAGCGGGCATCTGTTGCAGACGGCGCTGGACGGTATCACGGTGAGTGAATATGAACGTGACAGCCTGCACCGCCAGGTGATGCGCACCCAGGGGGCGCTGACGACGTTCAGCGGGTACAACGCCGACAACCGGTTAAGCTGGCAGCGCAGCCTGATAACCGGCAGCCAGACTCCGCAGCAGGCCGGTACTCCCCCGGCGCAGAACGACAGCGTGACGGCGCGGGATTACATCTGGAACGCAGACGGTGAAGTCGGCGGCATTAACGACAAACTGCGCGGCTGCCTGGTGTTCAGCTATGACCGGAGCGGCTGGCTGACCGGGCGCACGGGTCAGATGTACGACCATGACCATTATTATTACGATAAAGCGGGAAACCTGCTGACGGATGAATATCAGGGCGCGGTGATGGATAACCGCCTGCCGGGCTACGGGCGTGACCGCTACCGCTATAACGAATGGGGCGAACTGACAGAGCGCAGGGACCAGCAGCTGGAGTGGAACGCGCAGAGCCAGTTAACGCGGGTTATCAGCAGCAACAGCGAGACGCGGTATCAGTACGATGCGCTGGGCAGGCGCATCAGCAAGGCGACCTGTGGCCGCCATACGGACCAGAGGGAACAGCGGCGGACAACGTTTGTGTGGGAAGGATTCCGGCTGTTGCAGGAGACAACGTGGCAGGGAAAGCGGACATACCTGTACGACGCGGAACAGCCGTACACGCCGGTGGCGGCCATCACGGGGCGCGGAGAAAGCCGGAAAATCTGGTATTACCACACGGATGTGACAGGCACGGTACAGGAGGTGACCGCGTCAGACGGGACGCTGGTGTGGGCGGGCTACCAGGCGGGGTTTGGAGAAAACCGGGGCGACATCAGCAACAGCGGGGCGTACTTTGAGCAGCCGCTGCGGCTGCCGGGGCAGTATTATGATGAAGAGACGGGGCTGCACTATAATCTGTTCAGGTATTATGCGCCGGAGTGCGGGAGATTCGTAAGCCAGGATCCGATTTCGATCCGGGGCGGGCTGAATCTTTACAGGTATGCGCCGAATCCACTGAGGTGGATCGATCCGCTTGGACTGGACTGGAACTATCATCTAACGAACAGTAATGGTGAAGTTTATTATCATGGACGTGCAAGCGATAATGCGTCGATGGAGGATGTTGCCAGACGCCACGGCAATACAATAGGATCTGATGGAGCCAGATTTGGAGAAACAGATACTATGACACGAATAACCGAGCCAGGTACGCCAAAATTAACAGCACAAGGAGTGGAAGGCATTGCCATAGGAGATGATACTATCGGGCGCAGGGCCGATAATGGAAACAAGGTTCGGGGTAATAATATTCGGGGTGTTAATCCTAAGTCTGAAAATGCAGCGGCAAAAACGACCGCAGCCGAAAAATATTTAAAAGGTCAAAAGCCAAGTGAGATGACAGGTAAAAAATTAACAGGTAAGGAGTTCTTTAACCCATCATGTTGGTATCAAATATCGTTGAAAAAAGAGCGTTGAAAATACTTTTGAGATATAATGCGCTTGCAGAGTGGTATATTTCAAGTGGATATCCATTAAGCGAAAAAAAGATGAGGTATGCAGAAGAACATTGTATTTCTATAGATGAGCGAGCATTTTTATTAGAAAAAGGTTTGGGCTTTGAAGCTCGATCGATGACTCATGATGAAGCGTTAAGGAAATCATTTTTTTATTTTAAGTCATGTAATAAAAACCATGTAATAGCACTATTCCTATCAGGTCTAAGTATAACCAGACTTGATTATCGGAGTGGTTTGCCAGCGTTTGCAATTATGCAAACAATGCCAGAACATAAATTTGAGTCAAATCAGGCATCTTTTTGTAGAATTTGCTCTGCCTCACAAGAGGACAATCACATTGATTTAACCGAGCTAAATCGTCAGCGTTTCTCTTCTGGAGGGTTGGCTGTGTATAAAACTCCTTATGAAATTTCTTTTTTTCTTGAGCAACAATTAAAATTGGAAGTTGTTCAGCCAAGCGAAAAAGATTTTTCTATCTTTAATGCGATTTTGAAAATAATTGTTGACGCACAATCTGGCGAAAAACTGACATCAATAATTAAAAAAATTAAAGCGATTGATGGATTCAAGATAACTACAGATCAGTGTCGATGTCTTCTGGAAACGCTGGGATTTTGTGGGATTCTGGAAACGAAGGAACATAAAGGGTATCTGACTTACTTTACTAATCCAGGACTGGCTCCGAGTAAATCTCATAGTTCTAACTGGGCCTATCCGGTTGATTTCTGGACCGGAGGGGATGGGATTAATCGGGATGCGTTAAAGTTCTGGTTTGGTGAATATAAAGAAATTGTTATCTGATTAATTATTTTATCGATTTTTAATCGAGGGACGGATGGAAATCAATGCCGGATCCCCACCAGTACTAACAGGCGAAAATCCGGGAGAACTGATCTTACGGTTGAATAAGATCCTCAATAAATGCCACGCCGTCAGCAGTACGCAACCAGCGTGGCGCTTTCAGTTTTGCCGCAAAGAACCAGACCAGTTCATACAGCAGCCCCGTCAGGGGTTGTTCCATTTTAGATCCTTGCGCCTGTTCCGTCAGGAGCTGGAGTAATACCTCGCAATATTCACACAATTGCTCAGAATCCGGCTCAAAGTGCGGAAATGAGGCAGACAGGTCGTCGAGTGTCAGGCTGTCTACCAGATGGGGTGGAATGGGAGCGTTCAGCGTGGGAGACAGAATGGCGATACAGGCGCGAAGTCGTCCGTACAACGCCATTTTCAGCGCCGGATCGTGACACTCTATAAGAGTTTCAGCGAAGCGATCGCAGTGATCGGCCAGGTCTGTGAAATCGGTGGCAGAACTGAAAGGAATGGACAGTAAATCATAATCAGGGGTGAGGATTGTAGCCATAAGGCAACCTCCGATAAGTAGGCGTAAAAACCACCACCGAAGAGACCAATCTTACGGGTGGTGGAACCGGGCGGAGTTGGTCTTACCGGCCTTATCGGATACCGGCGCATCTTTCGATGCCACCGCCCGGCCCACCATTGAGGTACAGCCGTGCGTGCAACACAAAAAAGACGCTGGCGCGTCATGTGTCGCCGATAAGACTTATTCAGGAGACCAATCCCGACGCCTGATTTTGCAGACGCGGCATAACGATACAACGATCGCGAAATGGCGACAAGCCCCTTTCCCGGAAGGCGGCTCGCAAAATCAGAAATATCACAGGGAAAGACAGAGCGCCGCAACGCGGCGGACTGTACCGCTTCACGTACAACGAAAACCATTTCCCCGTAGCGGTGGAACTCCCCGGTAAACAGAAGGACCGTTACACGTGGAATGCGCTGGGATTACTGAGCAGCCACCGTCGCATCACGGGCAGCGTACAGTCCTGGCAGTATACGCCGCGCGGCCTGCCGGCAGTTCACACGGATGAAGAGAAACTGCTTATGCGCCTAATCCGTTAAGTTATATAGATCCCTTAGGGCTAACTAATTTAAATAGTGCTCAACAACAAATCGATGCTGTTCTTAGAGAACATTTATCAGCAATACAAGCAATTGATCCTAATGCTACAATAGGTTACAGAGGTAGTGCAGCAAGTGGTATTAGTAAAGCGCACGATCCAAGTATCTCTAGACCTATAGATTTTAATAACTTTGATGTGGATGCTTATATAAAATCAGATTTTTTGGCTAATGATCCCGCCTTTACTAACAGGCGTCGTGATGCTGCAGAGATTTCAGGGATGAAAGAAATCGAGGCATCTATAGATCGTAAATTACGTGCGATTTTCCCTGGATTAAGAGCTGAACCTTTTGGTTTCAGAATTTTTAAAACCCATGAGTTAAGCGATTTGGCGCGGCATGGCGATACTCAGCACAATGTTGGCTGTAAGTAGGAGTTAATGAGTATTAATAAGAGATGGTTAACTTTTGTATTAAGCGATGATGGGTCCTTTGATGAACTTATCATCAAAATAGAACTGGCATTCAAGCATAAACTAATATGTATAGATGATGAGGGTCGTTATATTGCCAGTGCTGATCTTGATGAGTTCAGTATTAATGTTATAGACAAGGTTGACAGGCTTAGTAAATTGTTATGCGATGAAGATTATACACTTAAAATAACAATTTACTCAGAGGAATATTTTAATGATGAGTTTGAAGAATATATAAAAAAAATATTACATAAAAATGGAATTCAATGGAAACGATGTGTCTGGACCCCTGATAAATTAGCCTGCTAAATTATAATTGCTGTCTAAATATATAAAGTCGGAAAGAATATTAAATCTTCCCGGCTTTTTTTATTATTTAGCTCTCGTTCAGCACACTAAACATCCCGTCACGCATCCCCTTAACTGCCTGTTTAACCTGATAAAGCTCCTCCCGCAGTTCCTGCACCTTGTCACTGTCAGCGATGATGGTCAGGCACCCCTCCGAAATCTTCACCGTGACACCCCGCCCGGTATCAAATCCCGCCTCAGTCAGCCAGTCGCCTTTAAGGTGCACCTGGGGGGCCGTGAGTAATACGTGGTCATGCCGATTTTACGGTTCTCATGCCGGTCGCTGACATAGCCCACCTGTTAATGGCGCTGTTTTTTGGAAATGGTGACTTCCGGCGTAATGATTCGTGTTCAGCCATGATTAACTACCTTTATTAGTTGCTTGTGGTGAGCGGTGATTAAGGGGGGGCTGCCCTAGGGAAAGATCACATGACGTTGTTTTTTGCACTAAATAATTCGCACTATATATTCAATAATTGAGTAATTCCTTATTACTAAAAACTGTTTTTCACAGCTTATATATAATCAAATGCTCCTTACATAAATAAGGAGAACAAAATGGAACTTAAAAAATTGATGGAACATATTTCTATTATCCCCGATTACAGACAAGCCTGGAAAGTGGAACATAAATTGTCAGATATCCTGGCGCTGACAATCTGTGCCGTCATTTTCGGGGCTGAAGGATAGGAAGATATAGAGGATTTTGGGGAAACACATCTCGATTTTTTGAAGCAATATGGTTATTTTAAAAATGGCATTCCTGTTCACGATTCCATTGCCAGCGTTGTATCCTGTATCAGTCCTTGCGGAGGGCGTCTAACCCCGCCCCTTCCCTAAAAACAACGCCCACTCACAGCAACCTGAACCCATCCGCGTCCTGCCATGCCGGGAATTTTTCGCGATATTCGCGTAATGCCACCATCGAAAGTTCTGCATCTATGCGTGTGGCCTGATGTGGTTCGGCGGTAGCGAGAGTTTCGCCTTGCGGATTAATCACCCGACTATCACCGCGATAGTGGCAGCCATTGCCATCACTACCCACGCGATTACATCCCACCACATATGCCTGGTTTTCAATAGCGCGAGCCGTCAGCAAAGCCTGCCAGTGCAGAGAGCGCGGGGCAGGCCAGTTGGCGACGTAGATGGCGAGGTCATAATCATTGAGATTGCGCGACCACACCGGAAAACGCAGGTCGTAGCACACCTGCGGCAAAATACGCCAGCCGCGCCATTCCACAATCACTCGCTCATTGCCCGCTTTATAATGCAGATGCTCATCCGCCATGCGGAACAGATGACGCTTGTCATAAAAATGTACCGTGCCGCCCGGCTCAACCAGCAAAAAGCGATTAACCGAACCTGAGTCCGTTTGCAATGCAACACTGCCCGCAATCAACGCATTGCACTGTTGCGCTTTGGCGCTCATCCAGTCCACCACGTTCTCTTGCGATAGCGATGAAACCGCCGCTTCCATGGCAAAGCCGCTGGTGAACATCTCTGGTAGAACAATCACATCACGCCCGGTAATACTTTCCAGTTGTCGATCAAAGTGGCGCAGGTTGGCGGGACCATCCATCCACACCAACGGTTGCTGCAAAAGCGTAATCTTCAAACCAGGCACGGTGTACAACTCCTTTATGCGAAGGGATTTATAACTTTAACACCTTATCAGGCTATTACCTTACTGCGGAATAAATTGATAACAAATGCAGATATTGGAAATATCTGATTTGCAAAATATCGTGTTATCGCCAGGCTTTAGGGTGTTAATAACATGGGCAGGATAAGCTCGGGAGGAATGATGTTTAAGGCAATAACGACAGTCGCCGCTTTGGTCATCGCCACCAGTGCAATGGCGCAGGATGATTTAACAATTAGCAGCCTGGCAAAGGGCGAAGCTACCAAAGCTGCGTTTAATCAGATGGTGCAAGGGCATAAGCTACCAGTCTGGGTGATGAAAGGCGGTACTTATACCCCCGCACAAACCGTAACGTTGGGAGATGAGACTTATCAGGTGATGAGTGCGTGCAAACCGCATGATTGCGGCTCGCAACGTATTGCGGTGATGTGGTCCGAGAAATCTAATCAGATGACGGGTCTGTTCTCGACCATTGATGAGAAAACTTCGCAAGAGAAGCTCACCTGGCTGAATGTGAACGATGCGCTCTCGATTGATGGTAAAACGGTGCTGTTCGCGGCGTTGACTGGCAGCCTGGAAAACCATCCAGATGGATTTAATTTCAAATAATTAGCAGATAAAGAAACGGAGCCTTTCGGCTCCGTTATTCAATTACGCGGCTTCAACTTTCCGCACTTTCTCCGGCAACTTTACCGGCTTCGTCGCCAGCTCTTCCGGATCAAAGTCATCAACGTTAATACTGCGCAGACGGCTCTCTTCTGCTTTCACCAGAATGGCGGCTTCATCTTTATCAATCAGCCCCTTCGCCAGCGCGTTATGCGCCAGTTCATCCAGACGGGTAAATGGCAGATTTTTACCCAATTCTTTACAGATCCGCTGATGAATCGGATCGGCGGCAATCACATCCACCAGCGCCTCTTCCAGCAAGCCAACCGGATTATGCTCACTCGGCGTCAGGTACTGACCGCGACCAATGCGAGAACGGGTGGCGTTTGGCACTTGTAAAATCTTCGCCACCTTATGATCCAGCTTGTCAGACGGCGCCAGATAGTGACGACCGGTTGGGAAGATCACCACATTCAGCAGCCCGGCAACCACGCGGTTCGGGAAGTTTTGTAGCAAATCATCCATCGCCTGTTCAGCCTGATACAGCGCATCCTGAACGCCCCAGTGCACCAGCGGCAGGTCAGCTTCATTGCGGCCTTCGTCGTCATAACGTTTCAAAACGGCGGAGGCGAGGTAAAGCTGACTTAAAATATCCCCCAGACGTGCCGAGATACGCTCACGGCGTTTCAGGCTACCACCCAGCACCGCCATCGACACATCGGAAAGTAAGGCGAGGTTGGCGCTCAGGCGGTTCAGGTGCTGGTAATAACGTTTAGTCGCATCGCCGGTTGGTGTGCTACTGGTTAAACCGCGCGTCAAACCGAGCCAGAAGCTACGAACTTTGTTACTACCGACGTGACCGATATGTTTGAACAACAGTTTATCGAACGCGTTGACGTCATTGTTCTTCGCCGCTTCCATCTCTTCGAGCACGTACGGATGGCAACGAATCGCCCCCTGACCGAAGATCATCATACTACGGGTCAGAATATTCGCCCCTTCAACGGTGATGGCAATCGGTGCGCCCTGGTAAGCTCGCGCCAGGAAGTTGCTCTGACCGAGCATAATGCCTTTACCACCAGTGATATCCATCGCATCGATAATCGACTGCTGCCCACGGTGGGTACAGTGATACTTAACGATAGCCGACAGCACGGCCGGTTTTTCACCGAGCATAATGCCGTAGGTAATCAGCGACGCCGCAGCATCCATTACGTACGCATTACCGGCAATACGCGCCAGCGGCTCTTCAATCCCTTCCATCTTACCTATAGAGATTTTGAACTGACGACGAATGTGAGCATACGCCCCCGTTGCCAGC
Organism: Escherichia sp. 93.1518; assembly: GCF_013368915.2. Lineage (NCBI taxonomy): Bacteria > Pseudomonadati > Pseudomonadota > Gammaproteobacteria > Enterobacterales > Enterobacteriaceae > Escherichia > Escherichia sp. 93.1518. Next base: position 29,782 of record NZ_JABWMT020000021.1, on the reverse strand, counting down.
GCCACCGACTTCACGCCGCCGGTTGAGTTGGAAGGTAGGGTGATGCCACGACCCACCGAGAGACACTCCACCAGCATCCGCCAGCCTTGTCCGGCCATTTTGGGGCCGCCGATAATGTAATCGATCGGTACGAAGACATCTTTTCCGCGCGTCGGTCCGTTCTGGAACGGCACGTTCAGCGGGAAGTGGCGACGACCAATTTCCACGCCCGGCGTGGTGGTCGGGATCAGCGCACAGGTAATGCCTAAATCTTCTGCACCACCCAGCAGTTTGTCCGGGTCGGAGAGTTTAAACGCCAGCCCAAGCACGGTCGCAATGGGTGCCAGCGTAATATAGCGTTTGTTCCAGGTCAGACGCATTCCCAGCACCTGCTGGCCCTGCCACTCACCCATGCAAACAATCCCGGTGTCCGGAATAGCGCCCGCATCGGAACCCGCTTCCGGACTGGTCAGCGCAAAGCAAGGGATCTCCTGACCACGCGCCAGACGCGGCAGATAGTGATTTTTCTGCTCGTCAGTGCCGTAATGTTGCAGCAGTTCACCCGGACCTAATGAGTTTGGCACGCCGACGGTAATCGCCAGAATCCCGCTCACCCCAGAGAGTTTTTGCAGCACGCGAGACTGGGCATAAGCCGAGAACTCCAGCCCACCGTACTCTTTCTTGATGATCATCGCGAAGAAACGATGCTCTTTCAGATACGCCCACAGCTCCGGCGGTAGATCCGCCAGTTCATGGGTAATCTGGAAATCATTCGCCATTCGGCAGGCTTCTTCTACCGGGCCATCGAGAAACGCTTGCTCTTCAGCGGTCAGGCGCGGCTGCGGATAGTTATGCAGCTTTTTCCAGTCCGGTTTACCCTGGAATAGATCGCCTTCCCACCAGGTCGTTCCGGCGTCAATCGCTTCTTTCTCAGTGCGCGACATCGGCGGCATCACCTTACGGAAACCGCGAAACACTGGCGCTGAAATCATCGACTTACGCATTGGCGCAAAGTTAAACGGTACGAGGATAATGGCCAGAGGCACCAGTACCCACGCCGACCACAGACCAGCGACGCCGAGGGCGGCTGTCCAGGCGAGCAAAATCAGACTGCTGATAAATAAGCTCACGCGGTGATAAAACAACGCGCCGAGCAGGACAACCGTAGCGAGAATACTCAAAATCATCATAACGAAAAGCCCCTTACTTGTAGGAGGTCTGACCACTTGTGATGATATGGTTGTAGTGGATGTAAAAACATTTAGCAATGCGTTTACAATATAATTACAACAAAGCTCACATTGTTGCTGTTTTTATCCGCACTTCGGGTCAAAAAGTCCTGGTCATTCCGCCGCGCTGGTCTTCTCGCTTCTGGCGGTATCCGGTACACTGCATTTTGTCTATTTCATTTATGCTGAAGGATATCCTCATGTACCAGGATCTTATTCGTAACGAACTGAACGAAGCGGCGGAAACGCTGGCTAACTTTTTAAAAGATGACGCCAATATTCACGCCATTCAGCGCGCGGCGGTCCTGTTAGCAGACAGTTTTAAAGCCGGTGGCAAGGTGCTTTCCTGCGGCAACGGCGGCTCCCATTGCGACGCCATGCACTTTGCTGAAGAGTTGACGGGGCGCTACCGTGAAAACCGTCCGGGCTACCCGGCGATTGCCATTTCTGATGTCAGCCACATCACCTGTGTGGGTAATGATTTTGGGTTTAACGACATTTTCTCCCGTTACGTTGAAGCAGTAGGTCGCGAAGGTGATGTGCTGCTGGGGATCTCCACCTCCGGTAACTCAGCTAACGTAATCAAGGCGATTGCGGCGGCGCGTGAGAAGGGCATGAAAGTGATCACCCTGACCGGTAAAGACGGCGGCAAAATGGCTGGCACGGCGGATATCGAAATTCGCGTTCCTCACTTTGGCTATGCCGATCGCATTCAGGAGATCCACATTAAAGTTATCCATATCCTGATCCAGTTAATTGAAAAAGAGATGGTTAAGTAAGAGCACTTCCCCCTCTCCCTTTCAGGGAGAGGGCCGGGGTGAGGGTAACAGCACTCACCTTTTTACTTTTTAATCAATCTTCGCCGGGGGCATTTCCCCCGCTGTTGTGGAGGTTACCCATGTGCGAACTGCTCGGGATGAGCGCCAACGTCCCAACCGATATCTGCTTTAGTTTCACCGGGCTTGTACAGCGCGGTGGTGGAACCGGGCCACATAAAGATGGCTGGGGTATCACCTTTTACGAAGGTAAAGGTTGTCGCACATTTAAAGATCCACAACCCAGCTTTAATTCCCCCATCGCCAAACTTGTCCAGGACTACCCGATAAAATCCTGCTCGGTAATCGCTCATATTCGCCAGGCCAATCGGGGCGAGGTGGCGCTGGAAAATACTCACCCGTTTACCCGTGAGCTATGGGGACGCAACTGGACTTATGCGCATAACGGGCAACTGACGGGCTATAAATCACTGGAAACCGGCAACTTCCGCCCGGTAGGCGAAACAGACAGCGAAAAAGCCTTTTGCTGGTTGTTGTATAAACTGACGCAGCGTTACCCGCGTACGCCGGGCAATATGGCGGCAGTGTTTAAATATATCGCCTCACTGGCGGATGAACTGCGGCAGAAGGGCGTTTTCAACATGCTGCTTTCTGACGGGCGCTATGTGATGGCGTATTGCTCGACTAATTTACACTGGATCACCCGCCGCGCGCCGTTTGGCGTGGCAACGTTGCTGGATCAGGATGTGGAAATCGACTTCAGCTCACAGACCACACCGAATGATGTGGTCACGGTGATTGCGACTCAGCCGCTGACGGGCAATGAAACCTGGCAAAAGATTATGCCAGGCGAATGGCGCTTATTTTGCCTCGGGGAGCGTGTAGTTTGATGCCAGTTGTGGCTGCACCACTTCGTGGCTCAACGGCTTGCTGACCACGTAACGGCCATTGACTACAGAAACGGTCGGTGGCTTACGAGTCTGTTCAAAGTAGTCGTAGCCCGGCTTCAGTTGCTCCCAGAAGTCCTTAAAGTTGGAATACTTATGGCGCTTCATATTGGCGTCGGTCATGCGGAACGGGTAAATACTCACCTGCACGCTCGGCTGACCAAACACCAGCGCACCAGTAACGAACTGGAAGATCTCATCAATACCCTGATTGGTCATCGCGTAGCAGCCGATGGAAACACAATCGCCGTGGATCATCAGGTATTTCCCTTCATAACCATGCGCACGGTCATAGGCATTGGGGAATCCAATATTAATCGCTTTGTAGTAACGGCTGTCTGGTTTTAACTGATTACGCTGGACGCTATAAAACCCTTCCGGGCTTTTGAAATCGCCCTGACGCTGTTTTGGTCCTAACCCGCCGGAATATTTACAGATTTTATAACTGTCGAGCAGTTGATATTGCTCGCCCATTTTGACGTAGAGATCGAGCGTGCGCTCTTCCTTGAAGATTTGGATGTAGACAGGAGATCCCATCAACTGCTGCTTATACTCTTTGCTCACTGGCGTGGTGGAACTACCGCTGCCCAGCAAACTGGCAAACGAAACGCACGGGATCAACAACATCGCAAGAATTAATGCGATTTTACGCATACTGCTTATTCCTTGATAAAACGGTTACACACGCCAGGGCGGCAAAATAGATCCCAAATCGGAATAGTCTGGATTTGGAAGGCTCACATTATCACCAAAAGAGTTTTACGCAAGCCTGTCGGCGCAGGGTTTACAAATTTCATCGGAAGCGGGCTTTACCCAAATAGCGCCGCGTGAGTTCCAGTTCTCTCAAATCGTAAAAGTTTATCGGTAAGTTTGTAAATCAGGATCCAGTCCGGTTCGACATGAGCATCGCGATAACCTTTCCATGAACCTTGCAGCGGGTGGTCTTTATAAACGGCTGGAAGCGGTAAAGTATTATTGATAAGAAGCGTCATAAGATATTTCAATTTATTCATATCCTTATGACGCTTTTGTGCAAGTTTTACATCCTTTGAAAATTGTCCCGAGTATTCAATATCCCTTTGAATCATATTTAAATTCCTAATTTATCAAATAAATCATCGGCGTCTTTGGCCTTATGAACATCAACGCCAGCTTCGCTGTTTTTGATTGATTGAATGGTTGATTGATTAGGCTCGCGTAAATCAAACGGCAATGCCTTTTCACGCGCGACTTTTGTGAGGGTTATGCGAACCAGGTCAGAGATGGTCAGCCCCATCCCGGCTAGTACGTCCGCCGCCTGATTCTTCAAATCCTCATCGATTCGGGCGCGAACAAACGCGTTAGCAGCCATTGGGGTATCTCCTGTGCTGTATATTTATTCAGCTTGAATTGTAGCTCAAATGAGCAACAGCGACAATCCATGAGTAATTTAATAAACGGATGTTTTTACATAATTAACTGAAATATATTTATTAATTTTATAATAATGGTTTATTAAGTTTGTTCAGGTACGGGCCGGGATACACTGCAACATCAATGCATGACCAGCCATTATTGAGAATGTCTTTGCCGTCGATTCCCTCTTTTGTGTTGTCGGGATTATTGTTGCTTTGCTTGCCGTTTTCTTCATTTGCCAGCGCCACCCCATCACACATCTCTTTCAGCTACGCCGCCCGCCAGCGGATGCAAAACCGTGCCAGACTGCTAAAACAGTACCAGGTACATCTGAAAAAACAGGCCAGCTACATTGTGGAAGGTAATGCCGAAAGCAGAAGGGCGCTGCGCCAGCATAACCGCGAACAGATAAAACAGCATCCTGAATGGTTTCCTGCGCCGCTCAAGGCGAGTGACAGACGCTGGCAGGCACTGGCAGAGAACAACCATTTCTTAAGCAGCGATCATCTGCACAATATCACCGAAGTGGCGATCCACCGCCTGGAGCAGCAGCTTGGCAAGCCTTACGTCTGGGGCGGCACGCGGCCCGATCAAGGCTTCGACTGTAGCGGGTTGGTTTTTTATGCCTACAACAAGATCCTCGAAGCGAAACTCCCGCGCACGGCCAATGAGATGTATCACTACCATCGGGCGACGATTGTGGCGAACAACGACCTGCGCCGGGGTGATTTGCTGTTTTTCCATATTCATAGCCGCGAAATTGCCGATCATATGGGCGTGTATCTGGGCGATGGACAGTTTATCGAGTCGCCGCGCACAGGGGAAACCATTCGGATAAGTCGGTTAGCCGAACCTTTCTGGCAGGATCACTTTTTGGGCGCGCGGCGGATTTTGACGGAAGAGACGATTTTGTAAATGGGTAATATTGACGAACTGACAAAAGATCGGATGCCACGCGGCATCCGGCCTGTTTACATCTGGGCTGAAAACTCACGTTCTAATACATCAACAATGAGCTGGTTTTTTGAAATGGAATGTTGTCTGGCGACGATGGTCAGCCGTGAATCGATGTGATGTGGCACACGAAGCGTCAGGCGTTTTTGCCCTTCTTCTTCACGAAAAGGAGCAATGCCATCCTCTTCACAATCCGCAATCCACTCATCCAGCGCGCTTTCACCTTCACGATATAATGCCTCAATACTTGTGGCTACAAAGTCACAATAACCGTTTACATTGAGGAACTTGCCGCGAAATGCGTTGATATCGGCTTCAAATGTCACTGCGGCTGGTTGACCTTTAATGGTGATAATGTTCGATGCTTGAGATATTAATGAACGCGTTTTCATCATCTTATCAATCCCTGACGTCATAAATTGATGTCATCGTATTGCGTTTCTTAAAAGGCATCAACTCAACGCCCCCATAATCTTCAATTCCAGCTCATCCGGCACTTCGTTATACGACAGCACATGCAGCCCTGGTGCAAACAACCTTGCGTAGCGCGCCAGCAAAGGGCGCAGCTGCGGCGGCACCAGCAGCACCGGGTCTTTTCCTGCCGCTTTCATCTGCTCCTTCACTTGCGGCATCGTACTCTGGAACTGGTTGAGCATATTCGGGTCGACCGGCACGCTGTCGAGCATCACTTTGCCGGCCTGCTGTGCCTGATTCACCACGTTGGTGAGCAGATTTTCCAGCTCATTATTCAGCGTATACACCGTCAGCTCCTGCTTGCGAACAAACGGATGGGTAATGCTGCGCCGCAATGCCAGGCGTACATCGGCCGCCAGCAGAATATGATCTTTGGTCACCGCACTACTGGCGACCAGCACGGTGGCGATGGTGACGATATCGCGCAGGGAAACGCCTTCGGTCAGCAGCGCGCGGTACACTTTCAGCAACTGGCTGTAATTCAGCGCCGCGCTTAAATCTTCCGCCAGCCGTGGTGCCATCGACGATAAACGGTTATGTAGCTGCGTAATATCATCATAATTAAACAAATCAGGGATATAGCTGCGCACAATCTTATTCACATGGGTAGCAATCACGCTGGCGCTGTCGATCACCTGATACCCCATATTCAGCGCCTTCGCTTTCTGCGCAGGCTGAATCCAGGTCACTGGCATCCCATACGCCGGGTCATTCCCCAGCAAGCCGTCAATCTCGCCGTAGGTTTCGCTGGAGGGCAGGGCCATCAGTTTATCCGCCGGAATATCCGCTTCATCAGCCTTAATGCCGTTGATGAAAATAGCGTACTGGCTGGGCTTGAGGCGGAAGTTTTCCCGAATACGGATTTCCGGCAGCAGCACGCCGTTGCCGTCGGAGATCACCTGCCGCACGCCGCGAATTCGCTGGGTGAGCGGGTTACCCTGCGCTTTATCGACCAGCGCCACCAGCTTGTAGCCGAGGCTTAAGCTGATGGGTTCGATCAGCGGAATGGTCTCCCAACTGACCTGTTGCTCGCTGGTTTCGGTGATAGTGCGGGTCAGCGTTTCGAGGCTTTTCTCTTCCGCCTCCGCCGCCTGCGGGCGTTTGCTCATCCGCCAGCCGGTATAGCCAAGCAGGGCGCTGAACATCAGGAACGGGAAGTGCGGCATTCCCGGCACCACCGCCAGCACGAACATGATCCCGGTGGCGGTGTAGAGCACTGACGGGCTTGCCAGCAACTGGTTACGCACGTCGTGGGCGATATCGCCGTTATCGCTGACGCGGGTGACAATAATCGCCGCCGCAGTGGAGAGGAGCAGGGAAGGGATCTGCGCCACCAGCCCGTCGCCGATGGTCATCAGCACATACTGCTGGAAGGCGGCATCGGCGCTCAGGTTGTATTTAAAGATCCCGATACAGACGCCGCCGATCAGGTTGATCGCCAGAATCATCATCCCGGCGATAGCATCCCCGCGTACAAACTTCGATGCCCCGTCCATCGCGCCGTAGAAATCGGCCTCGCTGGCAACATCTTTACGCCGGGTTTGCGCCTGCGCCTGGTTGATCAACCCGGCGTTAAGGTCGGCGTCAATCGCCATCTGCTTACCGGGCATCGCGTCCAGGGTAAAGCGGGCAGAAACCTCGGAAATACGCTCGGCCCCTTTGGTGACGACGATAAAGTTGATTGTGAACAGCGTCAGTAAATCCGAGCGTGAAAGCATTATGGCGGCGCTGCATGGGCAGTCGATCTTCAACGGTGGCGGGCTGTCGCCGTTAAATAAAATAAGCCCGACTCATCCGCCGAAACCGACTACCGTGGCGGTGCCGGAAGAAACTGAGAAAAAAGCACGTGATGTGAACGAGAAAACGGCGTTACTGAAGAAGAAATCCGCCACTGAACTGGGCGAGCTGGCGACCAATATCAATACCATCGCCCGTAATGCGCATATGGAAGCGAATCTGGAGATGGAGATTGTTCCGCAGGGATTACGCGTGCTGATTAAAGATGACCAGAACCGCAATATGTTTGAACGCGGCAGCGCGAAGATTATGCCGTTTTTTAAAACGCTGCTGGTGGAATTAGCGCCTGTTTTTGACTCACTCGATAACAAGATCATTATCACCGGGCATACCGATGCGATGGCCTATAAAAGCAATATCTATAACAACTGGAACCTTTCGGGTGACCGCGCGCTTTCGGCTCGTCGGGTGCTGGAAGATGCCGGAATGCCGGAAGATAAAGTGATGCAGGTAAGCGCGATGGCGGACCAGATGCTGCTGGACGCGAAGAATCCGCAAAGCGCAGGCAACCGGCGCATTGAGATTATGGTGCTGACCAAAAGCGCCTCGGACACGCTGTATCAATATTTTGGTCAGCATGGGGATAAAGTGGTGCAGCCGTTGGTGCAAAAGCTGGATAAGCTGCATGGGTAACAAAAACAGCCTCCTGTAGGCCGGACAAGCGCAGCGCATCCGGCGTTAAGGGGACTGATTGCAAAACCTTTACGCATTTCTCAAACCCTAAAATCACTGTATACTTTACCAGTATTGAGAGGTGAGCGATGCGTAAAATCATTCATGTGGATATGGACTGCTTTTTCGCAGCGGTGGAGATGCGTGATAATCCCGCCCTGCGCGATATCCCTGTTGCTATTGGCGGTAGCCGCGAACGTCGGGGGGTGATCAGCACCGCCAATTATCCCGCGCGTAAATTTGGTGTACGCAGCGCAATGCCGACCGGCATGGCGCTCAAATTATGCCCGCACCTCACCTTGCTTCCGGGGCGCTTTGACGCCTACAAAGAAGCCTCAAATCATATCCGCGAAATCTTCTCGCGTTACACTTCGCGCATTGAGCCGTTGTCGCTGGATGAAGCCTATCTCGATGTCACCGACAGCGTGCATTGCCACGGTTCTGCGACTCTCATCGCCCAAGAAATCCGTCAGACAATCTTTAACGAGTTGCACCTGACGGCTTCTGCGGGCGTGGCGCCGGTTAAATTTCTCGCCAAAATCGCCTCTGACATGAACAAACCCAACGGTCAGTTTGTGATTACACCTGCTGACGTTCCTGCATTTCTGCAAACGTTGCCGCTGGCGAAGATTCCTGGTGTCGGCAAAGTATCAGCGGCAAAACTAGAGGCGATGGGACTGCGCACCTGCGGTGATGTACAAAAGTGTGATCTGGTGACCTTGCTCAAACGCTTTGGCAAATTTGGCCGCATTTTGTGGGAGCGTAGCCAGGGTATCGACGAGCGCGATGTTAACAGTGAACGGCTGCGTAAATCCGTCGGAGTGGAACGCACGATGGCGGAAGATATCCATCACTGGTCTGAATGTGAAGCGATTATTGAGCGGCTTTATCCTGAACTGGAGCGCCGTCTGGCAAAGGTGAAGCCTGATTTACTGATCGCCCGCCAGGGAGTGAAATTAAAGTTCGATGATTTTCAGCAAACCACTCAGGAGCATGTCTGGCCGCGTTTGAATAAAGCTGACCTAATCGCCACTGCGCGTAAAACCTGGGATGAACGTCGCGGCGGACGCGGTGTACGGTTGGTGGGGTTGCATGTGACGTTGCTTGATCCGCAAATGGAAAGACAACTGGTGTTGGGATTATGAATAACATACAAATAAGAGACTATCAGCCTGGCGATTTTCAGCAACTATGCGCTATTTTCATTAGAGCGGTTACGATGACTGCCAGTCAGCATTATTCACCGCAACAAATTGCCGCCTGGGCGCAGATTGATGAATCTCGCTGGAGGGAGAAACTCGTGCAATCACAAGTGCGGGTTGCGGTCATTAATGCACAACTGGTCGGCTTTATTACCTGCATTGAACACTATATCGATATGCTATTTGTTGAGCCGGAATACACCCGCTGTGGTGTCGCTAGTACCTTGTTAAAACCTTTTATTAAGTCTGAATCCGAACTTACGGTTGATGCCAGCATAACCGCAAAACCCTTTTTTGAACGTTATGGTTTTCAGGTAGTTAAGCAGCAGCGCGTTGAATGCCGGGGAGAGTGGTTTACTAATTTTTATATGCGATATAAACAGCAACATTAAATCCAGCTTGCAATGAAAATAACGTCCGCCTAATATGTGCGCGTTTTCTTATTCCACAAACTGCAAGGAGGTAAATCATGACAAATCCTTTATCAATGACTCTTTGCAGACCTTTCCAGGATTAATTCTTTTTTTCTTGCCCTGGATTCGTCTGCCATTTCCTGATTTTTTATGTTTATAAATGGAATGGTACATGGGCAAATATATTCGTCCCTTATCCGATGCGGTATTTACCATCGCATCTGATGACCTGTGGATCGAGAGTTCAGCGATCCAACAATTACATACCACGGCAAATTTACCCAACATGCAACGCGTAGTAGGGATGCCTGATTTACACCCCGGACGCGGCTACCCGATTGGAGCAGCGTTCTTCTCCGTAGGTCGTTTTTACCCGGCACTGGTCGGTAATGATATCGGCTGCGGCATGGCGCTATGGCAAACAGATATCCTTACTCGCAAATACAACGCCGATAAGTTCGAAAAGCGATTGTCTGCGCTGGATGACGTTGCTGAAGAAAGCTGGCTGGAGGAAAACCTGCCATCAGCATTTGCACAGCACCCGTGGCGCAGCGCGCTTGGCTCCATCGGTGGCGGCAATCATTTTGCTGAACTGCAACAGATTGATCAAATCATCGACGCTGAACTGTTTGCACTGGCAGGCCTGGATGCGCAGCATCTGCAACTGCTGGTTCATAGCGGCTCGCGTGGTTTCGGGCAGTCTGTTTTACAAAAACATATTGCCTCATTTTCGCACCATGGTTTGCCGGAAGGCAGTGACGACGCGCTACGTTATATCTCGGAGCATGACGATGCGCTGGCGTTTGCTCACATGAATCGCCAGATGATCGCTCTGCGCATAATGCAGCAGGTGAAAGCCAGCGGAAGTCCGGTTCTGGATGTGGCGCATAACTTTATTACCGCGAGTCAAATTGGCGATCAACAAGGCTGGTTACACCGTAAAGGGGCTACGCCTGATGACCGTGGCCTGGTGATTATTCCCGGTTCTCGCGGTGATTACTCATGGCTTGTACTGCCTGTCAGTAGCGAAGAAACATTGCACTCGCTGGCTCATGGGGCAGGGCGCAAATGGGGGCGCACCGAGTGTAAAGGGCGGCTGGCAGCGAAATATACGACGACGCAACTCTCACGTACTGAACTTGGTAGCCGGGTAATTTGCCGCGATAAACAACTCATCTTCGAAGAAGCGCCACAAGCCTATAAATCGGCTGAAAGCGTGGTGCAATGTCTGGTGCAGGCCGGTTTAATTATTCCTGTCGCGCGGCTGCGTCCGGTACTGACGCTCAAAAACAGTGGAGGGAAAAAAGGATGATCTTGTTGCAACTCTCCTCTGCCCAGGGGCCGGAAGAATGCTGTCTCGCAGTGAAAAAGGCGCTGGACAGGCTAATTAAAGAAGCATCCCAACAGCGTGTTGCGGTAACAGTGCTGGAAACAGAAACGGGGCGCTATTCAGACACGCTGCGTTCGGCACTGGTTTCTCTGGATGGCGATAACGCACTGGCATTAAGTGAAAGCTGGTGCGGTACTATCCAGTGGATTTGCCCCAGCCCATACCGGCCTCATCACGGGCGTAAAAACTGGTTTCTTGGTATTGGACGTTTTACCGCTGATGAGCAGGAACAATCAGATGCGATCCGTTATGAGACGCTGCGTTCGTCGGGGCCGTGCGGTCAACATGTTAATAAGACCGACTCGGCGGTGCGCGCCACGCATCTGGCAACCGGGATTAGCGTGAAAGTACAGTCCGAGCGCAGCCAGCATGCTAACAAACGGCTGGCGCGATTGCTGATTGCCTGGAAGCTGGAACAACAGCAACAGGAAAATAGCGCAACGCTGAAATCGCAGCGGCGAATGTTCCATCACCAGATTGAACGTGGTAACCCGCGACGGACATTTACAGGGATGGCATTTATCGAAGGGTAATTGAGGAACGTCTCCCGCCGTTTTCTTCGTGAAAGCGGCGGACAAAAACGAAAGGAATCGTCATGTTTATTGGTCATCTTCCTGCTGGATATTTAATAACTTGTACTTTAGTGAAACGCTTGCCGCTGATTGCTCGTCATGCGCGGAGGACGATGATTATTGGCTTAATCGGAGCCGTCGCACCCGATTTTGATCTCTTCTGGTGCTATCTGATTGATAGCGGGCAACGACATCATCATCTGTACCCATCCCATTGGCCATTGTTATGGTTTGCTCTGCTGGTGGCGACGTTGCTCTGGGCAGGTGCCGCGAAGAATAAACTGCCGGCGTGGTTGGGCGTGGTGTTTTGCCTGAATAGTATCGTGCATTTATTACTCGATACGCTGGTCGGTGATATCTGGTGGTTGATGCCTTTCGTTAACCAACCATTTGCACTTTTTCATATTACGGCGATACATCATCCGTGGTGGCTCAATTTTTTATTACACTGGTCGTTTTTACTGGAACTGGCATTAGTGGCTGCCGCCATTGCCATGTGGTGCAGACGTAATGCCAAAATGGTAAAAGCATGAAAAAATGATTCTGACTTTAAGCGGCGTAACATGTTTCCTGGGGAAATTCTCCAGTGGTTAAGTATGTTCTTCTGACTTTTCCCCAGGCTCTGAACATATAAAAATTCTGCTTTTCCCCCTTAAGTTCTTTCACGGATTCCAGCGCAAAATTTTCTTTAGTGATCAGAAATTCCCCCCATGAAATATGGTCGCAACTATATAAATATGCGACCTTTTCCTGGGTTTCATAATGTTTTGTTATTTCGATATAGATAGCCATTGACTTCAAACAGAAGTCCACGCCCGCAGGCGTGGACTTCATCGTTATTACTTCGCAGGAATTTCTTTCAGCAGTTCAGTCAGAAGCCGCCAGTAGTGACCAACGCTTTCGATATGAACTTGTTCATCCGGAGAGTGTGGACCGGTGATAGTCGGCCCGATAGAAACCATGTCCATTTCCGGATACGGTTTTTTGAACAGACCACATTCCAGACCCGCGTGGATAATCTGGATGTTCGGCGTCTTGTTGAACAGACGCTGATAGGTTTCACGTACCAGATGCATCACCGGAGAGTTAGCATCCGGCTGCCAGCCAGGATATGCGCCTTTCGCTTCGGTTTTCGCGCCTGCCAGTTTACCCAGCGAATCCAGCATACTGACCACGTAGTCTTTACCGCTGTCGATCAGAGAACGGATCAGGCAGTGAATTTCTACGTTGTTGTCGGTCATGGTCACCACACCCACGTTCAGTGAGGTTTCAACCACGCCTTTTGCCACGTCGGAGTTGCGGATCACACCGTTCGGGGTGGCGTTCAGCAGACGAATAAAGGTATCGCGAGATTTGGCGGTCAGCGCAGTTTTGTCGTTCGCTACTGAATCCAGCAGTAATGCCAGGTTTTTCTCTTTCTCTGCCAGTTCGTTTTTCAGGATCTCCTGATAGGTATTCACCAGCGATTTCAGTGCGTCGACTTTATCAGCTGCGACAGCAATGGTTGCAAAGGCTTCACGCGGGATGGCGTTACGCAGTGTGCCGCCGTTGAAATCGATAAGGCGCAGATCCAGTTCTTCCGCATGACCTGCCAGGAAGCGCACCAGCAGTTTGTTTGCATTACCCAGGCCAACGTGGATTTCGCCACCAGAGTGACCACCTTTCAGACCTTTTAAGGTTAATTTAAAGGTTTCAAAACCTGCCGGAACTGTTTCACGGTCTAAATGCAGGTTGGAGGTGAAGTCGATACCCCCCGCACAACCCATGTAGATTTCACCTTCTTCTTCGGAGTCGGTGTTAATCAGAATATCTGCCTGTAACCAGTTGCTCTGTAAGCCGAACGCACCGTCCATACCGGCTTCTTCGGTCATGGTCAGCAGCACTTCCAGCGGGCCGTGTACTACGTTGTCATCGGCAAGCACCGCCAGCGCAGAGGCCATGCCAATGCCGTTATCTGCACCGAGCGTGGTGCCGCGTGCTTTAACCCATTCGCCATCAATATAAGGCTGGATAGGATCTTTGGTGAAGTCGTGCACGGTGTCGTTGTTTTTCTGCGGCACCATATCGAGGTGAGCTTGTAAGACGACCGGTTTACGATTTTCCATACCTGCGGTGGCAGGTTTACGAATCAGGATATTCCCCACTTGATCGCGTTCGACATGGAAACCTTTTTCTTTTGCCCAACCTACAATGTATTCAGCAAGCTGCTCTTCGTGGTAGGACGGGTGAGGAATAGAACAGATTTTGGCAAAAATATCCCACAGCGGCTGTGGAGATAATTGAGACAGTTCAGACACGTTAAGTCTCCTTGTCGATCACCCGCAAAACAGTATTGCAGGTCACAGGGTTAGCAGAAAATGTTGTCAGCACAAGTCAGGCTTGCGAGATATGTTTGAGAATACCACTTTATCCAGCGACAGGTAGTAGCAGTGCGCAAAAAGACGCGGACTTATGTGAAATACTGGTTTTTAGTGCGTCAGATCTCTATAATCTCGCGCAACCTATTTTCCCCTCGAACACTTTTTAAGCCGTAGATAAACAGGCTGGGACACTTCACATGAGCGAAAAATACATCGTCACCTGGGACATGTTGCAGATCCATGCACGTAAACTCGCAAGCCGACTGATGCCTTCTGAACAATGGAAAGGCATTATTGCCGTTAGCCGTGGCGGTCTGGTACCGGGTGCGTTACTGGCGCGTGAACTGGGTATTCGTCATGTCGATACCGTTTGTATTTCCAGCTACGATCACGATAACCAGCGCGAACTGAAAGTGCTGAAACGTGCAGAAGGCGACGGTGAAGGTTTCATCGTCATTGATGATCTGGTGGATACCGGTGGTACTGCGGTTGCGATTCGTGAAATGTATCCTAAAGCGCACTTTGTCACCATCTTCGCTAAACCGGCTGGTCGTCCACTGGTTGATGATTATGTTATTGATATCCCACAAGATACCTGGATTGAGCAACCGTGGGATATGGGTGTGGTATTCGTTCCGCCTATCTCTGGTCGCTAATCTTTTCAACGCCTGGCTTTGCCGGGCGTTGTTCTTTTTAACTGCAGGCGAGTTACAATAGCTTCCAGTAAGTATTCCTGGAGGTTGCATCCATGACACAGGCAAACCTGAGCGAAACCCTGTTCAAACCCCGCTTTAAACACCCTGAAACCTCGACGCTTGTCCGCCGTTTTAATCACGGTGCACAACCGCCTGTGCAGTCGGCTCTTGATGGCAAAACTATTCCCCACTGGTATCGCATGATTAACCGCCTGATGTGGATCTGGCGCGGCGTTGATCCGCGTGAAATCCTCGACGTCCAGGCGCGTATTGTGATGAGCGATGCCGAACGCACCGACAATGATTTGTACGATACGGTGATTGGTTACCGTGGCGGTAACTGGATTTATGAGTGGGCCACCCAGGCGATGTTGTGGCAACAGAAAGCGTGCGCGGAAGAAAATCCACAAGTCAGCGGTCGTTACTGGCTGCACGCAGCGACGTTGTACAATATTGCTGCCTATCCACACTTGAAGGGGGATGATCTGGCAGAACAGGCGCAGACGTTATCAAACCGCGCTTATGAAGAAGCGGCGCAACGTCTGCCAGGAACGATGCGGCAAATGGAATTCACTGTGCCGGGGGGAGCACCCATCACCGGGTTTCTCCATATGCCAAAAGGCGATGGTCCGTTCCCGACAGTATTAATGTGTGGTGGTCTGGATGCGATGCAAACGGACTATTACTCCCTTTATGAGCGTTATTTTGCGCCGCGCGGCATTGCGATGTTGACTATCGATATGCCTTCGGTTGGTTTTTCTTCAAAATGGAAACTCACCCAAGATTCCAGCCTTCTGCATCAGCATGTGTTAAAGGCTCTGCCTAACGTGCCGTGGGTAGATCACACACGCGTTGCGGCCTTTGGTTTCCGTTTTGGTGCTAACGTCGCTGTACGCCTGGCTTACCTTGAATCGCCGCGTCTGAAAGCTGTGGCCTGTTTAGGTCCAGTGGTTCACACCTTGCTGAGTGATTTTAATTGCCAGCAACAGGTGCCGGAAATGTATCTTGACGTTCTGGCGAGTCGTTTAGGGATGCACGATGCTTCCGATGAAGCGTTACGTGTAGAGCTGAATCGCTATTCATTGAAAGTGCAAGGATTGCTGGGACGTCGTTGCCCAACGCCAATGTTATCAGGCTTCTGGAAGAACGATCCGTTCAGCCCGGAAGAGGATTCACGATTAATCACTTCGTCATCTGCTGACGGTAAATTGTTAGAAATTCCATTTAATCCTGTGTATCGGAATTTTGACAAAGCACTCCAGGAAATTACCAACTGGCTCGAAAAGCGATTGTGTTAAAAATTTGCTAAATTTTGTCAATTTGGTAAAACAGTTGCTTCACAACAGGAGATCGCAATGACGTTACCGAGTGGACACCCGAAAAGCAGATTGATCAAAAAATTTACCGCACTAGGCCCGTATATTCGTGAAGGTAAGTGCGAAGATAATCGATTCTTTTTCGATTGTCTGGCTGTATGCGTCAATGTGAAGCCGGCACCGGAAGTGCGTGAGTTCTGGGGCTGGTGGATGGAACTGGAAGCGCAGGAATCCCGTTTTACCTACAGTTACCAGTTTGGTCTGTTCGATAAAGCAGGCGACTGGACGCATGTTCAGGTAAAAGATGCGGAAGTGGTTGAGCGGCTGGAGCACACTCTGCGCGAGTTTCATGAAAAGCTGCGTGAACTGCTGGCGACGCTGAATCTGAAGCTGGAACCGGCGGATGATTTTCGTGATGAGCCGGTGAAGTTAACGGCGTGAGTGAAAAGTGCCGGATGCGATGTTTGAGCATCTCTTCCGGCCTGAAATAGTGGTTTTCGTAGGCCGGATAAGGCGTTCACGCCGCATCCGGCAATATTATTAAAACTGATATGTCATTCCTATCGCGACAATATCATCATTATTAATATTCAACTTATTATCGCTATCCAGCTGGTTGATTTTATAATCGACAAATGCTGACATGTTTTTGTTGAAATAATACGTGGCACCGACATCAATATAATTGACCAGATCCTCATCACCGATACCTTCAATATCTTTTCCTTTCGATAGCACATAACCTAAAGATGGACGCAGACCAAAGTCGAATTGGTATTGAGCGACAGCTTCAAAATTCTGTGTCTTATTAGCAAAGCCGCCAGAAATTGGCGTCATTTTACGCGTTTCAGAATAGAAGGTTGCCAGGTAAATATTATTGGCATCGTATTTAAGACCCGTTGCCCACGCTTCGGCACGTTTGCCCGTACCACGGCTTTGCAGGTTCTGCTCGTTGGTGCGATCAGAGTTGGTATAGGCCCCACTGATAGCGAAATCGCTGCCGCCAAAGTCATACGTCAGTGAAGTACCAAACCCATCGCCGTTCTGCTTTTTAACATCGCGGTTTTCGTTTTTCCCTTGATATTGCAGGGTTAAGTTCAGGCCATCAATAACGCCGAAGAAGTCGGTGTTCCGATACGTCGCCAGCCCGCTGGCGCGTTTGGTCATAAAGTTGTCGGTCTGCGCCGAGGAGTCGCCACCAAATTCCGGGAACATATCGGTCCAGGCTTCGACGTCATACAGCGCGCCCAGGTTACGTCCATAGTCGAAAGAACCTAAATCCTTATATTTCAACCCGGCAAAAGCGAGACGTGTTTTTTGCTGTGCGGTATCACTCTCCGCTTTATTTCCGGCAAACTCCGCTTCCCACCGACCATAACCGGTCAGTTGATCATTAATTTGTGTTTCACCTTTAAAACCAAAACGGATATAACTCTGGTCGCCATCTTTACTGTCATTATCACTCATATAATGCATGGCTTTAACTTTGCCATAGACATCCAGTTTATTACCGTCTTTGTTATATATTTCTGCGGCCTGTACGGATGCAGATGCCACAATACCCATCACCACTAATGCCAGAGTGCTCTTTTTCATTTTCATTCCTGATTTTAATTAACGCGCGAATATTCAGCGGGAGAGACCCGTTCAAAACAGGAAAGTTTTTAACCTGAGATTGTTAAAGATATATTACAGATTAATAATATTCTTAAAATGTGGTAATTTATTAAATCTGTAATAAAAACGTAAACAACTGCCGCTACGCTTGCTGATCCCGCGCAACAAAACGCTATGCTTTGCTCGCAGATGGTTGGCAACCGGCGACAGTCCTGCTAAAACGTTCGTTTGATATCATTTTTCCTAAAATTGAATGGCAGAGAATCATGAGTGACAGCCAGACGCTGGTGGTAAAACTCGGCACCAGTGTGCTAACAGGCGGATCGCGCCGTCTGAACCGTGCCCATATCGTAGAACTTGTTCGCCAGTGCGCGCAGTTACATGCCGCCGGGCATCGGATAGTCATTGTGACGTCGGGCGCGATTGCCGCCGGACGTGAGCACCTGGGTTACCCGGAACTGCCGGCGACTATCGCCTCGAAGCAACTATTGGCGGCGGTAGGGCAGAGTCGACTGATTCAACTGTGGGAACAACTCTTTGCAATTTACGGCATTCACGTCGGGCAGATGCTGCTGACCCGTGCCGATATGGAAGACCGTGAACGCTTCCTGAACGCCCGCGATACGCTGCGTGCGCTGCTCGATAACAACATTGTTCCGGTAATTAATGAGAATGATGCTGTTGCTACGGCGGAGATTAAAGTCGGCGATAACGACAACCTTTCTGCGCTGGCGGCGATTCTGGCGGGTGCCGATAAACTGTTGCTGCTGACCGATCAAAAAGGTTTGTATACCGCTGACCCGCGCAACAATCCGCAGGCAGAACTGATTAAAGATGTTTACGGCATTGATGACGCACTGCGGGCGATTGCCGGTGACAGCGTTTCAGGTCTCGGAACCGGCGGTATGGGCACCAAATTGCAGGCCGCTGACGTGGCTTGCCGTGCGGGGATCGACACTATTATTGCCGCAGGTAACAAGCCGGGCGTCATTGGTGATGCGATGGAAGGTATTTCTGTCGGTACGCTGTTCCATGCCCAGGCAACGCCTTTAGAAAATCGTAAACGCTGGATTTTCGGCGCGCCACCGGCGGGTGAAATTACTGTAGATGAAGGGGCGACCGCCGCCATTCTTGAACGCGGCAGCTCCCTGTTGCCGAAAGGTATTAAAAGCGTGAGCGGCAACTTCTCGCGTGGTGAAGTCATTCGTATTTGCAACCTCGAAGGTCGCGATATTGCTCATGGCGTCAGCCGTTACAACAGCGATGCATTGCGTCGCATTGCCGGACACCACTCGCAAGAAATTGATGCAATACTGGGATATGAATATGGCCCGGTTGCCGTTCACCGTGATGACATGATTACCCGTTAAGGAGCAGGCCGATGCTGGAACAAATGGGCATTGCCGCGAAGCAAGCCTCGTATAAATTAGCGCAACTCTCCAGCCGCGAAAAAAATCGCGTGCTGGAAAAGATCGCCGATGAACTGGAAGCACAAAGCGAAAGCATCCTCAACGCTAATGCCCAGGATGTTGCTGACGCGCGTGCCAATGGCCTTAGCGAAGCGATGCTTGACCGTCTGGCACTGACGCCCGCACGGCTGAAAGGCATTGCCGATGATGTGCGTCAGGTGTGTAATCTCGCCGATCCGGTGGGGCAGGTGATTGATGGTGGTGTGCTGGATAGCGGTTTGCGTCTGGAGCGTCGTCGCGTGCCGTTGGGGGTGATTGGCGTAATTTATGAAGCGCGCCCGAACGTGACGGTTGATGTCGCTTCCCTGTGCCTGAAAACCGGTAACGCGGTGATCCTGCGCGGTGGCAAAGAAACCTGTCGCACCAACGCTGCAACGGTGGCGGTGATTCAGGACGCCCTGCAATCCTGCGGTTTACCGGCAGGTGCTGTACAGGCGATTGATAATCCGGATCGCGCGTTGGTCAGTGAAATGCTACGCATGGATAAATACATCGACATGCTGATCCCGCGTGGTGGCGCTGGTTTGCATAAACTGTGCCGCGAACAGTCGACGATACCGGTGATCACGGGAGGTATTGGCGTCTGCCATATTTACGTTGATGAAAGTGCAGAGATCGCTGAAGCCCTGAAAGTAATCGTCAACGCGAAAACCCAGCGCCCGAGTACGTGTAATACGGTAGAAACGTTGCTGGTGAATAAAAACATCGCTGATAGCTTCCTGCCCGCATTAAGCAAGCAAATGGCGGAAAGCGGCGTGACATTACACGCAGATGCTGCTGCACTGGCGAAGTTGCAGGCAGGCCCCGCGAAGGTGGTGGCTGTTAAAGCCGAAGAGTACGACGATGAGTTTCTGTCATTAGATTTGAACGTCAAAATCGTCAGCGATCTGGACGATGCCATCGCGCATATTCGTGAACACGGCACGCAACACTCCGATGCGATCCTGACGCGTGATATGCGCAACGCCCAGCGTTTTGTTAACGAAGTGGATTCCTCCGCTGTTTACGTTAACGCTTCAACCCGTTTTACCGACGGCGGCCAGTTTGGTCTGGGGGCGGAAGTCGCGGTAAGCACACAAAAACTCCACGCGCGCGGCCCAATGGGGCTGGAAGCACTGACCACTTACAAGTGGATCGGCATTGGTGATTACACCGTTCGTGCGTAAATAAAACCGGGTGATGCAAAAGTAGCCGTTTGATTCACAAGGCCATTGACGCATCGCCCGGTTAGTTTTAACCTTGTCCACCGTGATTCACGTTCGTGAACATGTCCTTTCAGGGCCGATATAGCTCAGTTGGTAGAGCAGCGCATTCGTAATGCGAAGGTCGTAGGTTCGACTCCTATTATCGGCACCATTTAAATCAATAAGTTACCTCACATTTACGTAAACCACGTTCTCCTCTTGTGCCGTATTTGGGACATTGCGACTCATAATTACGTCCAATAGCGCAGTTTGATTTACGATCTTCCGGGTTTATTCATGCTACCCGCGCTGCATATCTATTTGTTGTCATTCAAGGTTGATGATGTTCGTGCTGTCTGTAGACGAAAGCGGCAGGTGAGTAAAATGTCTTTATTTATCATCCGTAACCCATGACGCCTGGTCATTGGGGCACTGTTCGGGACAGCAACATGATGAGACGCGGGCGTATCAAATTGCAACTCACACAATTTATCAAAATACTGCTCTAACATGAGGCAGTACAGGTGCAGATATTTAAGCCAATTGTTGTCGCCATTCCTTGACGTGGTCAATCAGAGCGCGGAGCTTTGGTGCAATATTGCGACGCTGAGGGAAATACAGATAGAAGCCAGGAAATTGTGGAAGAAAGTCATCGAGCAGAGATACGAGCTTACCACTTTCAATATACGGCCTGAAAGTTTCCTGAGTGGCAATTGTTATGCCTCCGCCGGCAAGAGCCAGCTTTAACATCAGACGCAGATCATTCGTTGTAATCTGCGGTTCAATCGCAAGGTCGAAAGCTCTCCCGTTTTCTTCAAATGGCCAGCGATAGGGCGCAACATCCGGGGATTGACGCCAGCCGATACACTTATGATTCACAAGTTCACGCGGATGAACAGGTATGCTGTTGGCTGCGAGATAGGAGGGAGAGGCAACCACCATTTCACGTTGCCTGGCGGTAAGGGGAACAGCAATCATATCTTTTTCAATGACTTCTCCGAGCCTTACGCCAGCATCGTAACCTGCGGCTACGATATCGAATTCCTCATCCGTGACAACAATATCAAGCGTAACGGCTGGATTGGCGGCTGCAAACGAAGCGAGTAGCGGACCTGAAAGAAATTCTTCAGCTATCGACGTCACCGCGATTCTGAGAAGTCCACGTGGCATATGGTCAGAAACCATTTCTTCGAACGCCGCCTCAATACCGGATAAAGGTAATGACAGTGATTTGTGCAGCCGTTCTCCTGCTTCCGTCAAATTAACTGAGCGCGTGGTCCGCATTACAAGCATGGTCCCGAAAGTATCCTCAAGCCGTCTTATTCCCTGACTGACCGCTGAACGGGTAACGCCCAGCCGTGCGGCGGCTTTACTGAAATTACTCTCTTCTGCTACCGCGATAAAAATGGGTAAAAGATTAAGATCGATTTTCATTGTTTAATGCCGCTAACCACTGAGTACATTGAAAGCAGGATACTGGAACCAATCATAAAGTTCTATTATCTCTCCGAACACAT
Organism: Escherichia sp. 93.1518; assembly: GCF_013368915.2. Lineage (NCBI taxonomy): Bacteria > Pseudomonadati > Pseudomonadota > Gammaproteobacteria > Enterobacterales > Enterobacteriaceae > Escherichia > Escherichia sp. 93.1518. The sequence goes on along the minus strand of NZ_JABWMT020000021.1, from coordinate 7,824 downwards.
TTGAAGGAGAACGTAATGGATAAGGTCATATTAATCACCTGTGCATCAAGTGGTATTGGGGAAGGTATTGCCAGAGAGTTGGGAACGACAGGTGCGAAGGTTTTACTGGGAGCACGCAGACTTGAGCGGATCGAAGCCATTGCAGCAGAAATCTGTCGCGCAGGCGGTATTGCTAAAGCGCGGGAGTTGGATGTCACAGACCGACAGTCCATGAGCGGCTTTGTGCAAGCTGCGCTGGATAGCTGGGGCCGGGTTGATGTCCTTATTAATAATGCGGGTGTTATGCCGCTTTCACCGCTTGCAGCAGGAAAACAGGATGAATGGGAGCTCACTATTGACGTGAATATCAAGGGCGTGCTTTAGGGAATTGGCGCCGTACTTCCGGTGATGGAAGCACAGGGTTCCGGTCAGATCATCAATCTTGGTTCTATTGGTGCTCTTTCTGTCGTGCCCACTGGGGCAGTCTATTGTGCAACTAAGTTTGCTGTGCGGGCTATTTCTGATGGTTTACGGCAGGAAAGTTCGAAAATACGCGTGACCTGCGTAAATCCTGGCGTTGTAGAAAGCGAACTGGCGTCAACCATTACCCATGTGGAAACCATGAAGGCAATGGACGCTTACCGTTCTGTTGCTCTTCAACCCGCAGATATAGCCCGCGCAGTAAGGCATATTATTGAATCTCCTGAAAGCGTTGATACAACTGAAATTACCATCAGACCCACTGCGTCTGCAAACTGAAGGATAACGTTAATGTTTACATTCCCGTTTTATTAAATATATCGGGAGGAAAGTTTATATACCCCTGTCTTGCATAGAAAGATACATTAAATTATGCATTCTCACCCCGAGGGAGATAGAGGTTTAATTGCAGTAAATGATTTTATCAGGGAATAAACTGAAACTTGTTTAATTCCTTTGCATATAAAAACTCATGCTCTCAGTTATCAGGATAATAACCATGAATACTACATATTCTTTAATTGTCATTGCCGCTCTGTCTTTATTGTCCTTCAGTAGCGTCGCCAAAACTATTACTGCCGTCGGTTCAACCATTGGCAGTGCTGAGAAAGAGATTTCTCTACAGGCAGAAAAACAAGGGAAATCATATGAAATTCTGGGGGTGCTTTTTAAGAACAGAGTTTATATGATAGCAAAGTTAACACCTGTCAGTAAAAATAACGCCTCATAAAGCAAATGGTATAATTTGTAAAATATTACCAGGATGCATGTATATTGATTCAAAATTGTCATTGTTATGGCAATGGAATGCCTGACAAATGACTCTATTCAAACCTGCTGCGCCAGTTGTTTTGCTAATTTTACCGATGCTTCGGTTTGCAGTGCTAAAATAATATTGGTCACTGTTTTATTTACTCTCTCTTACGCGGTCTGCAAATGAGCAGAAATAATACATCCTTAAGAGGTTAATGCTGGCGTAATCAATAGACCAGCATTAATCACAGATGATTATGTTGCCAGTCAGACAGATATTGTTAAACCGTCGAATTCATAATCAACACTTTTTCTTACGCCTCTGAACAGCTTGAAAAGCAGGGAGAGGAAGCATATTTTAAATATCACGTAAGTGAATTGTTTTATGACGTTATTAGTAGAAATGGAGGAATAAATAGGCATATTCTACAACTGCAACAAAAACAACAATATTAATCAGTTTATGGCTTATTTGCTGTACTTTATTCTCTTTCATTGGTACTTCCTCGCTTTAAAAAAGAGCGCACCTCATAAGCGCCTCTTATATAGATAACGAGTTTGGTCAACCAATTTTTTGAGGTGTATCACAAATTAGAAAATATGTATTACATCAGCCATCACTCATGACAGCAAAGTCATCGATATACGTCACCTGAAAATCAGATCCGGAGATGCGTCTGCTCTCATGAGTGACCAATTCTGGCGTTGATTGGCGCAGGGGAAGCATATAATACGGCTAAAATGATTGTATCTATGAACACCCTTCATAAGTACGTTTTGAAGGGAATGCTTCTATAAGGAAATCGCTAATGCTCAAAGAAAACTTCAACGAACTGCAAATCTTTCTTGTGGTGGCAAGGGAGCGAAGTTTTACCAAAGCAGCGGGCAAACTCGGTGTTTCTCAGTCAGCTCTCAGCCATGCGATTAAGGCTCTGGAGGAAAGGTTAAATATCCGCCTCTTAACCCGAACGACTCGCAGCGTGGCTCCCACAGAAGCGGGGGAGAGAATAATCGCCTGTCTTGAACCTCGTATTGACGAACTTGAACAGGAACTGGAATCACTGATTCAACGGGACGGCACGCCCTCCGGGAATATTCGGTTATCTGCCGGGGAACATGCCGCGCGCAGTCTGATCTGGCCGAAGCTAAAACCCTTTCTCAGAGAGTATCCCGAAATCAATGTCGAACTGGTGGTGGATAACGGTTTTGTCGATATTGTCGAAGGTCGCTTTGATGCGGGAGTACGGCTGGGCGAAAGTATAGATAAGGATATGATTGCCGTGAGGATTGGACCAGATATGCGAATGGCTGTGGTGGGGGCACCGTCTTATTTCGCTACAAACCCTGCGCCTGGAACGCCTCACGAGCTACAAAATCATCGCTGCATCAATATGCGTCTGCCAACTGCCGGTGGACTTTATCACTGGGAGTTTGAGCGAGAAGGGAAACCGTTACGGGTCAGAGTTGATGGGCAACTGACGTTCAATTTGCTGCCAGAAAGAATTGATGCAGCATTATCAGGATTTGGTATCGCCTGTGTTCCCGAAAACGCGGTTCAGGATCATATAAAGTCAGGCGAGCTTATTCAGGTTTTACAGGAGTGGTGTCCAACTTTTCCCGGATATTACCTTTACTATCCAAGCCGTAAGCAGCACCCACCTGCTTTTGCGCTGATGATCGATGCACTTCGCTACGCAGAATAACGGAGCCGCATTTTACTGTGGCTCCGTTTGAGCATTAACGGCCTACGCGAGCCTGATGCTCAGGCGAGTAACGTTCACCGACGATTTTAATCGTTTCCAGTGCCTGGGTTATCTGCTGAGTATCATTCTGCGAAAGAACGATGTTGACAGCGGCCAGGTTTTCCTCCAGCCGGTGCAGTTTAGTGGTGCCAGGGATGGGTACAATCCACGGCTTTTGTGCTAACAGCCATGCCAGTGCGATTTGTGCAGAGGTTACCCCTTTCTCCGCAGCCAGTTCACCTAACAAAGTGACCAGTTTTTCATTGGCTTCAATGGCTTGTGCTGCGAAACGCGGTACGGTGCTGCGGTAATCATCTTTGCCGAAAGTGGTTCCCGGCTTAATCGCCCCTGTCAGGAAACCTTTACCTAGTGGGCTGAATGGTACAAAACCAATCCCCAGTTCCTCCAGCAACGGCAGGATTTCCTGTTCAGGTTCACGCCACCACATGGAATATTCGCTTTGCAGGGCGGTGACTGGTTGTACTGCATGGGCACGACGAATGGTTTGTGCCCCCGCTTCTGACAAGCCGAAATGTTTGACCTTACCTTCTGCGATTAGGTCTTTTACCGTTCCTGCAACATCTTCAATCGGGACATCTGGATCGACACGGTGTTGATACAGCAGGTCAATAACATCCGTCTTAAGGCGGCGTAATGATCCTTCAACGGCTTCACGGATATGTTCCGGGCGGCTGTTTAGAATCTGCTGCTTATTATCATCGCCGAAGGTAAAACCAAATTTAGTCGCAATCACCACGCGGTCACGAAACGGTTTTAAGGCTTCACCGACCACTTCTTCATTCAGATACGGACCATACACTTCGGCGGTATCGAAGAAGGTGACGCCGCGTTCAACCGCAGCACGAATGAGTTCGACAGCCTGACGGGTATCTGTCGCCGGGCCGTAGCCGTGGCTTAAGCCCATACAACCTAGCCCAAGAGCGGAGACTTCGAGCCCGGATTTACCCAGATAACGTTTTTGCATTGAATGAATACCTCTTTTATCGCGGCTTAAACATCAAGTTTGCGGCCAGTCAGCCATTCCACCATCGCCGGGTCGCGGTGAGAGAAGAACGCGCTGGTTGCGGTATCCAGGGCGGTAATTTGCAGTATATCTTCAGGACTGAGTTCAAAATCGAGAATGTTGATATTCTCTTCCATGCGTTCTTTGCGCACTGATTTTGCCAGTGAAACGATGCCTCGTTGGTAGATCCAGCGCAGAACAACCTGGCCCACGCTTTTGCCATACTTCTCGCCAATTGCCGTTAACACGGGATGCTGGAACAGACCATTTTTACCTTCCGCAAACGGCGCCCAGGCTTCTGGCTGAATGCCACGACTTTGCATCCACGGAACGGCCTGTAATTGCTGGTTGAAGGGGTTAACTTCAATCTGATTGACCGCCGGAACGACTTTATTAAAGGCGATAAGGTCAGCCAGTCGGTCAGGGTGGAAGTTACTGACGCCAATCGCGCGAATTTTACCGGCCTGGTGAAGCTCTTCCATGGCACGCCAGGCTCCGTGGACATCACCGTAAGGCTGATGAATCAAATACAGGTCAACGTAATCAAGTTGCAGCCGATTCAGAGAGCGTTCGAACTGGGCTTTGGCACCTTCGTAACTGGTATCCTGCAACCAGAGTTTCGTTGTGACAAAGAGTTCGTTACGCGCAATACCGCTTTGTTTCAGCGCATTCCCGACCTGAGTTTCATTCTGATATGAGGCGGCGGTGTCAATCAGTCGATAACCAGTATCAATAGCGTCAATGACCGCTCTTTCGCATTCGGTGGCATCGGTCATCTGAAATACACCAAAACCCAGCAAGGGCATTTCAATACCGTTGTTCAGTCTTACAGTTTGCATGGTGTTATCCTTCCGTTATTGTTTATGGAAAGCATACCGTAAAGAGAGTTATTAGATTAGACGGCGAGATTTGTCAGGGGCTATGAACAAAATTCATTAATCTGCCTTAATGCTGGTGAGTAGCACTGTTATCGTGCAGGTCTATTTTATTGATGAATTATTTGCATAAGTGAAATCGATATTTACATACTAATCGAGAGTCGCATTTTAACTTAGAATAATAAGTCATACGTGATGGAGGTGCTTACCGTGGTGTTTTCTGTATTAAGCAACAATCTTAAAATGCCGATGATCGGTTTTGGAGTTTTTCAGGTTACCGATAAAGAAGAGTGTAAACAGTCGGTGTTGAGTGCTATCCGAACAGGTTATCGTCTAATCGATACTGCTGCGGTATACGGTAATGAAGATGCTGTCGGTGATGCCGTTCGTGAAGCTATTTCGGAAGGATTCTGTACTCGTGAGGAGTTATTTATTACTTCAAAACTGTGGGTGCAGGATATGGTTAATCAGGATACGGCAAAAGCAGGAATTGAAGCATCGTTAAAAAAATCGGGACTTGAATATTTTGACCTCTATTTATTGCACCAGGCGATGCGTGATTATTTCAGTGCGTGGCGAGCCCTGGAAGCGGCTTATGACGAGGGCAAACTGAAAGCGATTGGTGTTTCCAATTTCTATCCTCATGTATTAACAAACTTTTGTGAGACAGTCAGAATAAAACCAATGGTGAACCAGGTTGAGCTGCATCCCTATTTTGCACAACCAGAGGCGCTGGCAACCATGAAGCACTATAATGTGCAACCTGAAGCCTGGGCTCCGTTAGGCGGCGGAAGACATAAGCCGTTTGAAAACAAAATGCTTCAGAGTATTGCTGATGCCCACCAAAAAACGATTTCTCAGGTGATATTGCGCTGGAATATTCAACGTGGCGTGGTCGTTATCCCGAAATCAACTCATCAACAGCGTATTGAAGAGAACTTCGCCATTTGGGATTTTTCACTGACAGAGGCAGAAATGGAGCAAATTAGCTCGCTTGATTTAGGCTATGTTGGTGAATCCGTAAAACATTTTAATCCAAAATTTGTTCGTGGTTGTCTTGGCGTAAAAATACATGACTGATTTTAGTATTTGTTGAGCTATATTATTTGGATGATGACGTTTTTATCTGATCTTACAGGCTTTGTTTTATAAAATAGCAAATTCAGACAATATGGGTTTTAACCAGCGATTTAAGAATATGATTCTTAAATTATCAATTAGTTCATAACGAAGAGGTACTTTATGAAAACTATCGGTTATGCCGCACTCTCTTCCGATGCAAAACTGGTTCCTTATCATTTTAAACGTCGTGAGTTACGTGACAATGATATTGCCATCGAAATTCTTTATTGTGGCGTTTGTCACTCAGATTTACATACAGTTAATGGTGACTGGGGGCCTCAGCCTTATCCGTTAATTCCGGGGCACGAAATTGTCGGTATCGTGAGAGCAGTGGGGCAGGGGGTTAAAAAATATCAAGTAGGCGATCATGTTGCCGTTGGCTGTATGGTCGATAGCTGTATGCATTGCGACCAGTGTGAACAAGGTGAAGAACAGTATTGCCGCCACGGGATGACGCCAACCTACGGTGCTAAGGATCGGATTAGCGGCGAAATTACTCAGGGAGGCTACTCCAAACATATTGTGGTACGTGAAGAATTTGTACTGCGGATCCCTGAAAATATGGATTTAGCCAAAACTGCGCCGATTCTCTGTGCCGGAATTACCACGTTCTCACCATTACGTACCTGGAATGTTGGTCCTGGCAGCCGTGTGGGCGTTATTGGGTTAGGCGGTTTAGGTCATATGGCTGTGAAACTGGCTGTCGCGATGGGGGCTGACGTTACTGTGATTAGCCGGACTAAAAGCAAAGAAGCAGACGCAAAATTGCTCGGTGCAAAAGGCATTCTGCCGTCTTCAGACCCAGAGGCATTACAGATGTCAGCCTGTGCATTCGATTTGATTATCGATACGGTTCCCGTTAAACACGACCTGAATATCTACACCCCATTGTTAGATATTGATGGTTCATTAGTTATTGTTGGACAGGTTGGGCCTGTGGAAGAACCGTCAACAATTCCTCTGATTATGGGGCGTCGCCGTGTTGCTGGCTCACTCATCGGCGGTATTGCAGAAACACAGGAAGTGCTGGATTTCTGCGCGAAGCATAATATTTATCCCGAATGTGAAATGATCAATATTGATCAGATAAACGATGCATTTGCTCGCCTTGCAAAAGGGGATATGGCACATCGTTTTGTTATTGACATGGCTTCACTGAATGCTGAGTAACGGAATAATTCAGCGCAGAGCTGCTGTATATTTTCCAGCAACTCACAAGAAAGGTATTCAATAATGGAACCAAAAATGTGTTTGAGAGCAGGAATTTGCGCTGAGCACTAACAGACATTTTTATATTAAAAAGCCAGAGTCTTGCAATAGCCCTGGCTTTTGTTTGCCTGATGTTCAGTTTTTTTTATGATGGCGTAGCGCATCAACAACCAGCTGGAATGCTTTTGAGTGATTTCTGTTTTCCGGGTAATAAATATAATAACCATCCCAATAAGGACACCAGTCTTCAAGTACACTGATCAGTTCGCCGCTGGCGATGTATTTTTCCGCAATATCGCGTGGAACATGCGCCAGGCCGTAGCCCTCTAACGCCGCCTGCAAATTTTGATAGATACGGCTAAACACCAGTTGACCGCTGACTTTGACATTCAGGCTTTTTCCTTCTTTTTCAAACTCCCACGCATACAGATTGCCATGCGTTGGAAAACGAAGATTAATGCAGTTATGACTAATAAGGTCATCTGGATGCTTTGGCAAAGGGTGCTGAGAAAAATATGCTGGCGAACCGACAACAGCAAAGCGCACGTCGGGACCAATACGTACAGAGATCATACCGCTGGATGGATTTGCCCCTATATTTCCAGACACCTGTTATCACTTAACCCATTACTGGTCC
>NZ_JABWMT020000020.1:0-80580 GCF_013368915.2 Escherichia sp. 93.1518 | reverse complement strand
ATGGTAAGGCACCTGCTTTACACTTTCGCCCGCAGTCAGCAATGGCTGCGGGCGAATCGCACCGGGTATTATCAATTAATCGTGTTGGCACAGCGTGATGACTCTCTTTTCTTTTATCTGCCAGTGCACAGCAAACTTCTCATCCTCTCGACGAATGATGATCTGCTGTTTATTCCAGTTAATTATTTGATAATCCAGAAAACCTTGAACTGTCTGTAACTTGCTTGCCTTAAACGCACTCTCTTTCGCTGAAAATGCCAGTGTAAGCGCCACAGAAAAGGGTAAATCGCTGACCTCAAGCAGCTCGTATTCTGCTGGTGTCATAATGCTGTCTTTCAGCTCTTCCGCTGCTTGTGCAGAGAGAATCTCTTCGATATCAATACCCGTTGGTTGACGAGATACCACAGCCAATGCCATAGCCCCGCAGTGGCTAATACTGCCGTATAACCCGGCAGGCCAAAGTGGCTGGCGACGTTCACCGACAGGGGGGGCGTTCTTAAAGCCAAATTCCCTTAAAGCATGAACAGCAGCAATCCGTCCGGCTAAATGTTCGGCTTTGCGTTTACGTCCGGCATGTTGCAGTTGTGCATAATGCGGCAGCCAGAGTAAATCCTGCTCACAAAAACTTGCCGGCTCAAACTCAACAAAATGCAGCGTATGTCCGGCAAAGGGGAGGGAGGTATGCGTAGTTTTCATGTCGACCATATTAGAGACTGATGACAAACGCAAAACTGTCTGATGCGCTACGCTTATCAGGCCTACACTATCCTGCAATATATTGAATTGACAAGATTTTGTAGGCCGGATAAGGCGTTCACGCCGCATCCGGCATGAACGACGCGCACTTTGTCAACAATCTGACGTTAGCATCAGAAGTGAGTATTAATGCTCATATACCACGTACGTCCCGGCTCGTTATAGGTATACGCACCAGCACCGGCAATATAGTTGGCTCCTGCCAGATCGCCTGTGGTCTGGGCATTACCCGCACGCCACAAACGCTTGTCGAACAGGTTGTCTACGCCGCCGGTCAGACTGACATTCTTCGTTACATCCCAGGTCGCGCTCAGACCCACAATGCTGTACGGACTTATTTCTTTGGTTTCCGGTCCAACCGCTGGCTGACCTTTATAGTTGTACTTCTTCGGCTGCTGCTTGCCGTACCAGGTGAAGGTTGTTTGCATCGACAAATCTTCCCGTGCCTGCCAGCTCAGCGTTGAGTTCAACGTATATTCCGGGATGATCGACAAACGGTCGCCCGTGGTTTTATTTTCACTCTTCAGCATATAAGTGATGTTATTGGTCCACATCACCGTTTCGCTAACCGGCACGTTTAACGATCCTTCCAGACCTTCCACCACCGCTTTCGGTACGTTATCCCACTGATAGAGATCGGTGCCGACTGCGTTTTGCCCTACAGCCACATAGCCCGCTTCAATCTTATTGCGATAATCGTTACGGAACCAGGTGACGCCCGCCAGCCAGCCGTCGCGTTTGAACTCCAGACCAATCTCTTTGTTGATGCTGGTTTCTGCTTTCAGGTCATCGTTCCCCTGCAGATAGCAGCCGCCCGCGCTGGCATAGCAACCCTGACCTTTACTGTAGAGAATGTAGTTTGGGTTAGTCTGGTACAGGCTCGGCGCTTTATAAGCACGGGCGATGCCCATTTTCAGCGTGAAGTCATCGCCTAAACCTTGCGATATATTCAGCGCCGGGCTCCAGTTATTACCCACAATGCTGTGATGATCGAAACGCAGCCCCGGCGTTACGATGGTGCTGTCAGTCAGCTCCATGTTGTTTTCGGCAAACAGCGAGAAAATTTCTGCTTTTGAATACGGGCTACGGTCGGTGGCACTCACACCATCAATAGCACCGCCGGTATTCGTCCCGGTCAGCGCCTGGGTGTTGGAACTCAAGTCCTTCATCCGCTGCTGATTCCACTCCGTACCCAGCGTCAGCGTCTGGTTAACGAGGAAATCAATCGGCAGGTTAACTTCGCTGTGCAGCATCACGTCATCAAGATCGATATCGACGAAGTCTTGTGTCGCTTTTTCGTTAAATTTCCCTTCGGTGCCGCCCGCCAGACCTTCCGGAATACGCGAGTTACGGGTGTGTTCGTACTGCACCCAGTTACTGGTGGTCACACCGTTATCCCAGCCACCGTTCCAGGTCAGTGAGTAGTTCTGGCGATACAGGCGGTTGGTTTCATCGCCGTATTTAGAGCGAGTGTAGGCGTCGGAGTTGGTGTTCTGAGTATCGCCCGCATACAGGTTGCCCTGGCGGCTGTAACCCGCTTCCAGTTCGAGTGATTGCAGAGGCGCGAAGTCCCAACGAACTACGCCGTTAATATCTTTGTTGATCACCCCTTCGCGCCCGGCCGGTAGGGTAGTTGCATAGGTTCCGGCACGCGCGGACTGATGACCCTGGTTAATATCCCACGCGTCGGCCTGGGTTTTGTCGAGGTTGCCATACAAGCGGAAACTGAATTCATCGCCCAGCGGACCGGTCAGGCTGAAGTTGGTGCGTTTGGTGGCGCCTTCCTCTTTATGTTCTGGGGCGTTGAAATAAGCATCCCAGGAACCGTGCCACTCGCCGCTGCCTTTTTTGGTGATGATGTTAACTACGCCACCCGCCGCGCCGTTGCCATAACGTGCAGCCGCCGGGCCACGCAGAACTTCAATACGTTCAATCATCTCCGGCGGCACCCAGGAGGTATCACCACGGGTATCGCGCTCGCCGCGCCAGCCCTGACGCACCGAATTGCGGCTGCTGACCGGTTTACCGTCAATCAAAATCAGCGTGTTTTCTGGACCCATGCCGCGAATATCAATCTGGCGGTTATTACCACGCTGACCGCTGGTGGAGTTACCGGTCAGGTTAACGCCGGGCATAGTACGGATAATCTCCGACACATCGCGGGCAACCGGGTTTTTGCGGATTTCATCTGCGGTGATGGTCGAAACGCCAGGCGCCTGCAAGTTCTGCTCGGCGGCGGTAACGACAATAGTATCGTCATGTGAAACAGGAGTATCGGTTGGCTCTTGTGCCTGCGCTACCCCATAAATCCCCAGGTTGACCAACAAGGCCAGGGAATGAATCTTCTTGTTCATTGTTTTATTCCTGCATTTTTGCCACGAATTGCAACTGTCGGGCATGGTCGTCATCAGCATGACGCCTCCCGCTACCGCGAAAACCTTTGATCCTGAAAGACACGCAGTGCAGTTGGTTAATTAATGTGCGCGCTTGACATGGCGCGCCAATACGCTATTGCAAATGCAAATAGTTATCAATAATATTATCAATATATTTCTGCAATCAATAAAAAATTGCACAGTAAACATGGGGTTATGGTGTGACGGCGTTAAACGTGGGAAGTGAGAGCTGGTGGCAGTCGAAACATGGCCCGGAATGGCAGCGTCTGAATGACGAAATATATCAGGTCACTTTCTGGTGGCGTGACCCTCAAGGTTCTGAAGACCGCTCGACGGTAAAGCGCGTATGGGTTTATATCACTGGCGTTACCGATCACCATCAGAACAGCCATCCCCAGTCGATGCATCGCATTGCAGGCACCGATGTCTGGCAGTGGACGACACAACTCAGTGCTAACTGGCGCGGCAGTTACTGTTTTATTCCCACCGAACGCGATGACATTTTTTCTGCACCATCACCCGATCGCCTCGAATTACGTGAGGGCTGGCGAAAACTATTACCCCAGGCGATAGCCGATCCGCTGAATCCGCAAAGCTGGAAAGGAGGGCGAGGGCACGCTGTTTCCGCCCTCGAAATGCCGCAAGCGCCGCTGCAACCCGGCTGGGATTGTCCGCAAGCCCCCGCTAACTCAGCGAAAGAAATAACCTGGAAAAGTGAACGGTTGGGAAATTCACGCCGTGTATGGATTTTTTCCACTGGTGATGCACCAGTCGAAGAGCGTCCGTTAGCTATTCTGCTCGATGGTGAATTTTGGGCGCAAAGTATGCCCGTCTGGCCTGCGTTAACTTCGCTGACCCGTCGTCAGCAGCTTCCTCCCGCCGTGTATGTGTTGATTGACGCCATCGACACCACGCACCGTGCCCGCGAACTGCCGTGTAATGCGGATTTCTGGCTGGCAGTTCAGCAAGAGTTACTGCCGCTGGTGAAAATAATCGCTCCTTTTAGCGATCGTGCCGATCGCACCGTGGTCGCCGGGCAGAGTTTTGGTGGACTTTCTGCGCTGTATGCCGGACTACACTGGCCTGAACGCTTTGGCTGTGTATTAAGCCAGTCAGGATCGTACTGGTGGCCGCATCGGGGCGGGCAGCAAGAGGGCGTGTTACTTGAACAGCTTAAAGCTGGTGAAGTTAGCGTCGAAGGTCTGCGTATTGTGCTGGAAGCGGGTATTCGTGAGCCGCTGATTATGCGAGCTAACCAGGCGCTGTATGCGCAACTACATCCCATAAAAGAATCCATTTTCTGGCGTCAGGTTGACGGCGGACATGATGCACTTTGTTGGCGCGGTGGCTTGATGCAGGGGCTAATTGACCTCTGGCAACCACTTTTCCATGACAGGAGTTGAATATGGCATTCAGTAATCCCTTCGATGATCCGCAGGGCGTGTTTTACATTTTGCGCAATGCGCAGGGGCAATTCAGTCTGTGGCCGCAACAATGCGCCTTACCGGCAGGCTGGGACGTTGTGTGTCAGCCGCAGTCACAGGCGTCCTGCCAGCAATGGCTGGAAGCCCACTGGCGTACCCTGACACCGACGAATTTTACCCGGCAGCAGGAGGCGCAATGAGCCAGCATTTACCTTTGGTCGCCGCACAGCCCGGCATCTGGATGGCAGAAAAACTGTCGGATTTACCCTCCGCCTGGAGCGTGGCGCATTACGTTGAGTTAACCGGAGAGGTTGATGCGCCATTACTGGCCCGCGCGGTGGTTGCCGGATTAGCGCAAGCAGATACGTTGCGGATGCGTTTTACGGAAGATAACGGCGAAGTCTGGCAATGGGTCGATGATGCGCTGATATTCGAACTGCCAGAAATTATCGACCTGCGAACCAATATTGATCCGCACGGTACTGCGCAGGCCTTAATGCAGGCCGATTTGCAACAAAACCTGCGCGTCGATAGCGGTAAACCGCTGGTCTTTCATCAGTTAATTCAGGTGGCGGATAACCGCTGGTACTGGTATCAGCGTTACCACCATTTGCTGGTCGATGGCTTCAGTTTCCCGGCCATTACCCGCCAGATCGCCAATATTTACTGTGCATGGCTGCGTGGCGAACCAACGCCTGCTTCGCCGTTTACGCCTTTCGCTGAAGTGGTGGATGAGTACCAGCAGTACCGCGAAAGCGAGGCCTGGCAGCGTGATGCGGCATTCTGGGCGGAACAGCGTCACCAACTGCCGCCACCTGCGTCACTTTCGTCTGCACCTTTAGCGGGGCGCGGCGCCTCGGCAGATATTCTGCGCCTGAAACTGGAATTTACCGACGGAGAATTCCGCCAGTTGGCAGCCCAACTGCCGACCGTACAACGTACCGATTTAGCACTTGCGCTGGCGGCCTTATGGCTGGGGCGATTGTGCAACCGCATGGACTACGCCGCCGGATTCATCTTTATGCGTCGAATGGGCTCGGCGGCGCTGACGGCTACCGGCCCCGTGCTCAACGTTTTACCGTTGGGTATTCACATTGAAGCGCAAGAAACGCTGTCGCAACTGGCAACCCGACTGGCGGCACAACTGAAAAAAATGCGCCGCCATCAACGCTACGACGCCGAACAAATTGTCCGTGACAGTGGGCGCGCGGCGGGAGAGGAACCGCTGTTCGGTCCGGTACTCAATATCAAGGTATTTGATTACCAACTGGATATTCCGGGTGTTCAGGCGCAAACCCACACCCTGGCAACGGGGCCGGTTAATGACCTTGAACTGGCGCTGTTCCCGGATGAACACGGTGGTTTGAGCATTGAGATCCTCGCCAATAAACAGCGTTACGATGAGCCAACGTTAATCCAGCACGCCGAACGCCTGAAAATGCTGATTGCGCAGTTCGCCGCGAATCCGGCGCTGTTGTGCGGCGATGTCGATATTATGCTGCCAGGTGAGTATGCACAGTTGGCGCAGATCAACGCCACACAGGTAGAAATCCCTGAAACCACGCTGAGCGCGCTGGTGGCAGAACAGGCAGCCAAAACGCCGGATGCTCCGGCACTGGCTGACGCTCATTATCAGTTCAGCTATCGGGAAATGCGCGAGCAGGTGGTGGCGCTGGCGAATCTGCTGCGTGAGCGCGGCGTTAAACCTGGCGACAGCGTGGCGGTGGCGCTACCGCGCTCGGTCTTTTTGACCCTGGCACTACATGCGATAGTTGAAGCTGGCGCGGCCTGGCTACCGCTGGATACGGGTTATCCGGACGATCGCCTGAAGATGATGCTGGAAGATGCGCGCCCGTCGCTGTTAATCACCACCGACGATCAATTGCCGCGCTTTAGCGATGTTCCCAATTTAACCAGCCTTTGCTATAACGCCCCGCTTACTCCACAGGGCAGTGCGCCGCTGCAACTTTCACAACCGCACCACACGGCTTATATCATCTTTACCTCGGGTTCCACCGGCAGGCCGAAAGGGGTGATGGTTGGGCAGAAGGCTATCGTCAACCGCCTGTTGTGGATGCAAAATCATTATCCGCTTACAGGCGAAGATGTCGTTGCCCAAAAAACGCCGTGTAGTTTTGATGTCTCGGTGTGGGAGTTTTTCTGGCCGTTTATTGCGGGGGCGAAACTGGTGATGGCAGAGCCAGAAGCGCACCGCGATCCGCTCGCTATGCAACAATTCTTTGCTGATTACGGCGTGACGACCACGCACTTTGTGCCGTCGATGCTGGCGGCATTTGTTGCTTCACTGACTCCGCAAACTGCCAGCCAAAGTTGCGCGACGTTGAAACAGGTTTTCTGTAGTGGTGAGGCCTTACCGGCTGATTTATGCCGCGAATGGCAACAGTTAACCGGCGCGCCGTTACATAATCTTTATGGCCCAACGGAAGCAGCGGTGGATGTTAGCTGGTATCCGGCTTTTGGCGAGGAACTGGCACAAGTACGCGGCAGCAGCGTGCCAATTGGTTATCCGGTCTGGAACACGGGGCTACGCATTCTTGATGCGATGATGCATCCGGTGCCGCCGGGTGTGGCGGGTGATCTCTATCTTACTGGCATTCAACTGGCGCAAGGGTATCTTGGACGACCCGATCTGACCGCCAGCCGCTTTATTGCCGACCCTTTCGCTCCTGGTGAACGCATGTACCGTACTGGAGACGTTGCTTGTTGGTTGGAAAATGGCGCGGTGGAATACCTCGGGCGCAGTGACGATCAGCTAAAAATTCGTGGTCAGCGTATTGAACTGGGCGAAATCGACCGCGTGATGCAGGCGCTGCCGGATGTCGAACAGGCCGTTACCCATGCCTGTGTGATTAACCAGGCGGCAGCAACCGGCGGCGACGCGCGCCAGTTGGTAGGGTATCTGGTGTCGCAATCAGGCCTGCCGCTGGATACCAGCTCATTACAGGCGCAGTTGCGCGAAACCTTGCCACCGCATATGGTGCCCGTCGTTCTGCTGCAACTTCCGCAGTTGCCGCTTAGCGCCAATGGCAAGCTGGATCGTAAAGCTTTACCGTTGCCGGAATTGAAAGCAAAAACGCCGGGACGAGCGCCGAAAGCGGGCAGCGAAATGATTATCGCCGGGGCGTTCTCGTCATTGCTGGACTGTGATGTGCAGGATGCCGACGCTGATTTCTTCGCTCTTGGCGGTCATTCACTACTGGCAATGAAACTGGCGGCGCAGTTAAGTCGGCAGTTTGCCCGCCAGGTGACGCCGGGGCAGGTGATGGTCGCGTCAACCGTCGCCAAACTGGCAACGATTATTGATGGTGAAGAAGATAGCACCCGGCGCATGGGATTCGAAACCATTCTGCCGTTGCGTGAAGGTAATGGCCCGACGCTGTTTTGTTTCCATCCGGCGTCCGGTTTTGCCTGGCAGTTTAGCGTGCTCTCGCGTTATCTCGATCCACAATGGTCGATTATTGGCATTCAGTCGCCGCGCCCTCATGGACCTATGCAGACGGCGACGAACCTGGATGAAGTCTGCGAAGCGCATCTGGCAACGTTACTTGAACAACAACCTCACGGCCCTTATTACCTGCTGGGTTATTCGCTGGGCGGTACGCTGGCGCAGGGGATTGCGGCGCGGTTGCGTGCCCGTGACGAACAGGTGGCATTTCTTGGCTTGCTGGATACCTGGCCGCCAGAAACGCAAAACTGGCAGGAAAAAGAAGCTAACGGTCTGGACCCGGAAGTGCTGGCGGAGATTAACCGCGAGCGCGAAGCCTTCCTGGCGGCACAGCAGGGAACTGCGTCGACGGAGCTGTTTACCACCATTGAAGGTAATTACGCTGATGCAGTGCGTCTGTTAAGCACGGCTCATAGCGTACCATTTGATGGTAAAGCGACGCTGTTTGTTGCTGAACGTACACTTCAGGAAGGTATGAGTCCTGAACGCGCCTGGTCGCCATGGGTAGCTGAGCTGGATATTTATCGTTTAGATTGTGCGCATGTGGATATTATCTCGCCAATGGCGTTTGAAAAAATCGGGCCAATTATTTTGGCGACGCTAAATAAATAACTTTATCTTAAATAAAATCCATAATTACTGTAAATGATTGTGGATTTTATTATTTATTATTATGATGAATCCTCAGTTGCTTCTCTGAAAACACGCTTAATGTTGTGTTCGGTGAGGGGAATTTACAAAGTTCAGCTTCGGATAATTCTTGCTAACTGATAAAGTGAGCGCCGTGGAGATTTAATCTTATTGGACTCATTTCAGGTCATATCGCATGTCATCACTGAATATTAAGCAGGGAAGCGATTCTCATTTTCCCGATTATCATCTGGCGTCGCCCAGTAATAATGAAATTGATTTACTTAAACTTATCGAAGTTTTGTGGTACGCAAAAACACGGGTAATAGCGGTGGCTTTAGCCTTTGCCTGTATCGGGTTACTGGTGTCTTTCATTTTGCCGCAAAAATGGACCAGCGCGGCAGTTATCACGCCCGCAGAGGCTGTCCAGTGGCAAGATCTGGAGAAGGTCTTCACCAAACTCCGCGTGCTGGATCTGGATGCCAATATCGATCGCAATGGTGTGTTTAACCTGTTTATCAAGAAATTTCAGTCTGTGAGTTTATTGGAAGACTATCTGCGTTCGTCCCCTTATGTCATGGATCAATTAAAAGAGGCGAAGATTGATGAACAGGAGCTGCATCGCGCTATTGTCACATTGAGCGAAAAAATGAAAGCGGTTGATGACAACGCCAGTAAGAAAAAAGATGAGCCCGCGTTGTATACCTCCTGGACATTAAGTTTCACTGCGCCAACCAGTGAAGAAGCACAGACAGTATTGGCTGGTTATATCGATTATATCTCAACGTTGGTGGTGAAAGAGTCGCTAGAAAACATACGTAATAAACTGGAAATCAGAACCCAGTTTGAAAAAGAAAAACTGGCTCAGGATCGCATTAAAACGAAAAACCAGCTTGATGCAAATATTCAGCGGCTCAATTATTCACTGGATATTGCCAATGCGGCAGGAATTAAAAAGCCTGTTTATAGTAATGGTCAGGCTGTTAAAGATGACCCTGATTTTTCTATTTCTCTCGGCGCAGACGGTATTGAACGTAAACTTGAAATTGAAAAATCGGTCACCGATGTTGCAGAACTGAACGTTGAATTACGTAATCGTCAATATCTTGTCGATCAATTAACAAAAGCAAATGTCAACGATGTTACTTTTCCGCCATTTAAATATCAGTTGCGTCCATCCTTGCCGGTGAAAAAAGACGGTCCGGGCAAAGCGATTATTGTGATCCTTTCCGCCTTGATCGGCGGTATGGTTGCTTGTGGCAGTGTGCTCTTACATCATGCAATGGCATCCAGAAAACAGGATGCCATGATGGAAGATCGGTTAGTTTAAATCACGGCGGTTGATGGTGCCGTTCGTCCGAGCGGCACCACTAATGGCGTTCCGGCTACCGGATCGTCAATTATCATGCAGCGCAGACCATAAATGCGCTCGATCAATTCAGCAGTGACAATCTCCTTCGGCGCTCCCTGAGCAATAATTTTCCCTTCCCGCAATGCAATCAAATGGCTGGCGTAACGACAGGCCTGGTTAAGATCGTGCAGCACTGCCGCCAGGGTATAGCCTTTCTCACGGTTCAGTTCGCTCAACAGTTCCAGTAGATCAATCTGATGACTGATATCCAGCCAGGTCGTTGGTTCGTCGAGCAGCATAATTGCCGTTTCCTGGGCCAGCACCATCGCGATCCACGCTCGCTGGCGTTGTCCACCAGAAAGGGTATCCACGCTTTGATTTGCCAGATGAGTTATTCCCGTGGCCTGCATCGCTTTCGTTACCGCTTCTTCATCTTCTTTGCGCCAGCGGGTAAACAGCGGTTGATGCGGGTAACGTCCACGCGCCACCAGCTCCTGCACGGTGATATCGCCCGGCGTGGTAGCATTTTGCGCCAACAGACCAATCCGGCGTGCAACCTCTTTACTGGCGTAATGTTGAATGTGCTCGCCATCCAGCCAGACATGCCCGTGAGCAGGCGTCATCAGGCGGCTTAAAGTACGCAGTAAAGTGGATTTACCGCAGCCATTTGGCCCGATAATTGCCGTGAAGTGACCGTCAGGAATTTCTACAGTCAGATTTTCCGCAACGGTATATTTGCCATATCCGAGGGTTAACTGTTCGCCGCGCAAACGGGCTACTGATTCGGTCATTTTTTGCGAGACTCCTGAATTAACAAGACGATAAGGTAAATACCGCCGAGGCTGACGGTAACGACGCCAACCGGAAGTTGATACGGCATAAACAGTTGTTGGGCGCAGAGATCGGCGGCCAGTAGTAGCAGCGCACCACACAGCGCAGCCTGGGTTAGTCCCCAGCGGGCAGTGCCGCTGATGCGCCGGGCAATGTGCGGTGCAACCAGCGCAATAAAGGAAATCGGCCCCGCCAGGGCAGTTGCCGCAGCGGTAAGCACCACCGCCACCAGCATCACTAACAGACGCGAGCGTTCGACGCTGACGCCCAGCGCGCAGGCGGTATCATCGCCCATCTCCAGCAAGCGCATCCGGCGTACCAACAAGGCGGCGGCAATTAACATCAATATAATGATTGGCGCGGAAGGCCAGGTTTTTGTCCACGTCAGGCCGTTGAGCGATCCGGCATTCCACAAACCTGCTGTTAGCGCCGTTTCTAAAGACGCTTTCAGCAACAGCCAGGTATTAAAGGCCACCAGCATGGCGCGAACACCGATACCGATAATAATCAACCGAAAGGTGTCGATGCCGTTACGCCAGGCGAGCAGCCAGACCAACAGCGAAGTTACAATGCCGCCCATCATTGCTGCCAGCGCGATAGCCGTCAGGTCCTGACCAAACAGCACCATCGCCACCAGCACGCCGCTCCACGCTCCGGTGTTAAAGCCCATTACGTCAGGGCTGCCGAGCGGGTTACGCATCAACGACTGAAAAATCGCGCCGCTGACGCCCAGCGCCGCGCCAATCAACAGCGCCATCAGCACGCGTGGTAAACGCCATTCGGTGACCACCATCGTCATACTGCGTGGTGCGTCACCCATCAGCGCGGCGAATACCTGCGAGGTTTCCAGTGGCACGGTGCCACTGCGTAATCCCCAAACACTTGCCACCGCACAGGCAGTTATCAACAGCAAACAGGTGATGATTAATCGGCGAGAGACGTAAATCATGCGCCACCTCGCGTTTTACGTCGCACGAGGAAGATCAACACCGGCGCACCAATAAACGCACTGACCACCGAAACGCGCAGCTCGCCGGGAACAATCACACGCCCGATGATATCGGCAAACAGCAGCAGGGCAGGGGTGGTGAGTAGCGTGACGGGCAGCGACCAGCGATGATCGGCACCCACCAGCCAACGCGCCATATGCGGCATCATCAGGCCGATAAAGGCAATCGGGCCAACTACCGCTGTCGCACTACCACAAAGCACGGTAATCGCCAGCAGACCAATTAACTGTGTGCGCGCCACGCGACTGCCCAGCGCCGTCGCGGTGTCGCTGCCGAGGCTTAAACTGTTCAGTGCGCGGCTCAGTAATAGCGCGGTTGTTCCGGCGAGTAGCACCGGGATCAGCACCACTTTTAAGGTATGTAGATTGCGAATATCCAGCGAACCGGCTTGCCAGAAACGCAGTTGATCGTAGACGTCAGGATTAAGCAGGGCGATGCCGCTGGTCAGCCCTTCCAGCACCGCCGCCAGCGCCACGCCCGCCAGGGTTAAACGCACCGGACTTAACTGCCCGCCGCCCTGGCTACCGGTAAAGGCAACAATCAATGAGGCCACCAGCGCCCCGGCGAAGGCCATCGCCAGTTGTTCCTGTGCGGAAGAGTAACCAAACAGCGCCGCACCCAGCACAATGGCAAAGCTGGCTCCGGCGTTCACGCCAAGCAAGCCGGGGTCGGCAAGTGGATTTCGGGTGAGGGTTTGCATCAACGCCCCGGCAAGGCCAAGCGCGCCGCCTGCAAGTAAACCGGCAAGGGTGCGCGGCAGTCGCGCGTCGAGCACGATGGTGCAGTCGGCGCTCTGACAGGTGCCGGAGAGGGCCTCCAGCACTACGGAAGCGGGGAGTGATTTTGCCCCAATGAGCAGGCTTAATGCCGTCGCGATAATCAGTAATAACAGCAATCCGGGCACGGCAATGGCGCGTGTCACGGCAACAGAACCAGACATACGAACTTCCATGATAATGAAATTAATTATCGTTATCGATCTTATTTGGATATGTTAGCATGTGCAGCCTAAGAATAGGTATTTAAAATATTTGATGGCAAGGCATTGTAATGAATAAACAATCCTGGCTGCTTAACCTCAGCCTGTTGAAAACGCACCCGGCGTTTCGCGCAGTATTCCTCGCTCGTTTTATCTCAATTGTGTCTCTGGGTTTGCTCGGCGTCGCGGTACCGGTGCAGATCCAGATGATGACGCATTCTACCTGGCAGGTGGGGCTTTCGGTGACGCTGACCGGCGGCGCGATGTTTGTTGGCCTGATGGTCGGCGGTGTGCTGGCGGATCGCTATGAGCGCAAAAAAGTGATTTTGCTGGCGCGCGGCACCTGTGGCATTGGCTTCATTGGACTGTGCCTGAACGCGCTGCTGCCGGAGCCGTCATTGCTGGCAATCTATTTACTTGGTTTATGGGATGGTTTTTTCGCATCGCTTGGCGTTACGGCGCTACTGGCGGCGACACCAGCACTGGTAGGACGTGAAAACTTAATGCAGGCCGGGGCGATCACCATGTTGACTGTGCGTCTGGGGTCGGTGATTTCGCCCATGATTGGCGGTTTATTGCTGGCGACCGGAGGCGTAGCCTGGAACTACGGGCTGGCGGCGGCGGGCACGTTTATTACCTTGCTACCGTTGTTAAGCCTTCCGGCGTTGCCACCGCCACCGCAGCCGCGTGAGCATCCGTTGAAATCATTACTGGCAGGATTTCGTTTTCTGCTCGCCAGCCCGCTGGTAGGAGGGATTGCGCTGCTGGGTGGTTTATTGACGATGGCGAGTGCGGTGCGGGTACTGTATCCGGCGCTGGCTGACAACTGGCAGATGTCGGCGGCACAGATTGGTTTTCTCTATGCGGCGATCCCGCTCGGCGCGGCTATTGGCGCGTTAACCAGCGGGAAGCTGGCGCATAGCGCGCGACCAGGGTTATTGATGCTGCTCTCCACGCTGGGATCGTTCCTCGCCATTGCTCTGTTTGGCCTGATGCCGATGTGGATTTTAGGCGTGGTTTGTCTGGCGCTGTTCGGCTGGCTGAGTGCGGTTAGTTCGTTGCTGCAATATACAATGCTGCAAACGCAAACCCCGGAAGCGATGTTAGGGCGGATTAACGGTCTGTGGACGGCGCAGAACGTGACGGGCGATGCCATAGGCGCGGCGCTGCTGGGCGGTCTGGGAGCGATGATGACACCGGTTGCTTCCGCAAGCGCGAGCGGTTTTGGTTTGTTGATTATCGGTGTGTTGTTATTGTTGGTGCTGGTGGAGTTGCGACGTTTTCGCCAGACGCCGCCGCAGGTGACAGCGTCCGACAGTTAGCTAAAGGTGCATTTTCCCCTCACCCTAACCCTCTCCCCGGAGGGGCGAGGGGACTGTTAGTGCTCTAATTGTATGTTTTATCAATCTTTTTTAAACAGTGAATTAAGCCCATCCAGCACTTGCATGGCGCTGTAGTAATCCAGACGGAACGTCTCGGTTCCCAGCGCATAAACCTGCTTGTTTTGTACTGCAGGCAGGTGCGCGAGCAGCGGATTGGCATAAATAGCATCGGCGTCTTTCTGATCACCGGCGAACAGGAATAGTGACTCGCCATTTAACCCTGCCGCCAGATTTTCCCCACCAAGCTGAATGATGTCATGGCGTTTGCCCTGGCTTTGGCTGACGTTTAACCCTGCGGGCAACTTCGCCAGCGTAAAGCCGAGCTGTTCCAGCATCTGCCCTTGTGCTGATTCCGGCGTCCAGAGATTAGCACTGTGCGCGGCAGCAGTATAAACAATGGCAGTGACTGGCTGCGGCGGTAATTTGATTTGCTCTTTCGCCGCCGTCAGTTGCTTATCAAACTGCGCAATCCGCTCTGCCGCTTGTTTCTCATGTCCGGTAATTTCGCCAAGCTGCGTTAACAGCGACTGCCAGCTTTTGTCGTCGTAATTGATGATTAACGTCGGGGCGATGGTGGAAAGCTGATCGTACAGCGCCAGCGCCGAATCGCCGCCGGTCGCGCTAATTAAAATCAGATCTGGCATTTGCGCGGCAACGGCTTCGGCACTCGGTTCGCCGATATAGAGTCGTTGCAGTTTGCGTTCTTTCGCCACCTTGCTCCACTGGCGTAAAAAGCCCTGGTCATCCGCGACGCGGTTATTCGGCGTGGTCGCTCCACTGGCGATCACTGGAGCATCAATCGCCAGCAGTGAGCCGGTCAATGTGACGCTGGTGGAAACAATACGCTGCGGCTGGCTTTCCAGGGTATGAGTGCCACGGCTGTCAGTAATCTGACGCGGCCAGTCGGCAGCCTGAACTGCGGCTATTCCTGAAAGCAAAAGTCCTGTTAATAGAAGGGCGTTGCGGTAGAGCGGGGCGAGTCTCACGAATCAGCTTCCTGTTATTAATGAAGTTAATGCTTCTCATTTTCATTGTAACGACAAGCAGATGCAACCCCGAGTTGCAGATTGCGTTACCTCAAGAGTTGACATAGTGCGCGTTTGCTTTTAGGTTAGCGACCGAAAATATAAATGATAATCATTATTAAAGCCTTTATCATTTTGTGGAGGATGATATGGATACGTCACTGGCTGAGGAAGTACAGCAGACCATGGCAACACTTGCGCCCAATCGCTTTTTCTTTATGTCGCCGTACCGCAGTTTTACGACGTCAGGATGTTTCGCCCGCTTCGATGAACCGGCTGTGAACGGGGATTCACCCGACAGTCCCTTTCAGCAAAAACTCGCCGCGCTGTTTGCCGATGCCAAAGCGCAGGGCATCAAAAATCCGGTGATGGTCGGGGCGATTCCCTTCGATCCACGTCAGCCTTCGTCGCTGTATATTCCCGAATCCTGGCAGCCATTCTCCCGCAAAGAAAAACAAGCTTCCGCGCGCCGTTTCACCCGCAGCCAGGCGCTGAACGTGGTGGAACGCCAGGCAATTCCAGAACAAGCCACGTTTGAACAGATGGTCGCCCGCGCCGCCGCACTTACTGCCACGCCGCAAGTCGACAAAGTGGTGTTATCACGGTTGATTGATATCACCACCGACGCCGCCATTGACAGCGGTGTACTGCTGGAACGGTTGATTGCGCAAAACCCGGTTAGTTACAACTTCCATGTCCCGCTGTCCGATGGTGGCGTTCTGCTGGGGGCCAGCCCGGAACTGCTGCTGCGTAAAGACGGTGAGCGTTTTAGCTCCATTCCGTTAGCCGGTTCCGCGCGTCGTCAGCCGGATGAAGTGCTGGACAGGGAAGCGGGAAATCGTCTGCTGGCGTCGGAAAAAGATCGCCATGAACATGAACTGGTGACCCAGGCGATGAAAGAGGTGCTACGCGAACGCAGTAGTGAGTTACACGTTCCTTCCTCTCCACAACTGATCACCACGCCGACGTTGTGGCATCTCGCAACTCCCTTTGAAGGTAAAGCGAATTCGCAAGAAAACGCACTGACTCTGGCCTGTCTGCTGCATCCGACCCCCGCGCTGAGTGGTTTCCCGCATCAGGCCGCGACCCAGGTTATTGCTGAACTGGAGCCGTTCGACCGCGAACTGTTTGGCGGCATTGTCGGCTGGTGTGACAGCGAAGGTAACGGCGAGTGGGTGGTGACCATCCGCTGCGCGAAGCTGCGGAAAAATCAGGTGCGCCTGTTTGCCGGAGCGGGGATTGTGCCTGCGTCATCACCACTTAGCGAATGGCGCGAAACCGGCGTCAAACTTTCTACCATGTTGAACGTTTTTGGATTGCATTAAGGAGCGAGGATGAGCATCCCATTCACCCGCTGGCCGGAAGAGTTTGCCCGTCGCTATCGGGAAAAAGGCTACTGGCAGGATTTGCCGCTGACCGACATTTTGACCCGCCACGCCGCGAGTGACAGCATCGCGGTTATCGACGGCGAGCGGCAGTTGAGTTATCGGGAACTGAATCAGGCGGCGGATAATCTCGCCTGTAACCTGCGCCGTCAGGGAATTAAATCGGGCGAAACCGCGCTGGTACAGTTGGGTAACGTCGCTGAACTGTACATTACCTTTTTTGCGCTGCTGAAACTGGGCGTCGCGCCGGTGCTGGCGCTGTTCAGCCATCAGCGTAGTGAACTGAACGCCTATGCCAGCCAGATTGAACCGGCGTTACTGATTGCCGATCGCCAACATGCGCTATTTAGCGGGGATGATTTCCTCAATACTTTCGTCACAGACCATTCCTCCATTCGTGTGGTGCAACTGCACAACGACAGCGGCGAGCACAATTTGCAGGATGTGATTAACCATCCGGCAGAAGATTTTACTGCCACGCCGTCACCTGCCGATGAAGTGGCCTATTTCCAGCTTTCCGGCGGCACCACCGGCACACCGAAACTGATCCCGCGTACCCATAATGACTATTACTACAGCGTGCGCCGTAGCGTCGAGATTTGTCAGTTCACGCAACAGACTCGCTATCTGTGTGCGATTCCGGCGGCGCACAACTACGCCATGAGTTCACCAGGATCGCTGGGGGTATTTCTCGCTGGCGGCACAGTGGTTCTGGCGGCCGATCCCAGCGCCACGCTCTGCTTCCCATTGATTGCAAAACATCAGGTCAACGTCACCGCGCTGGTGCCGCCGGCGGTAAGCCTGTGGTTACAGGCGCTGGCTGAAGGTGAAAGCAGGGCGCAGCTTGCCTCGCTAAAACTGTTACAGGTCGGTGGCGCGCGTCTTTCTGCCACGCTTGCGGCGCGTATTCCCGCAGAGATTGGCTGCCAGTTGCAGCAGGTGTTCGGCATGGCGGAAGGGCTGGTGAACTACACCCGTCTTGATGATAGCGCGGAGAAAATTATCCATACCCAGGGTTACCCAATGTGTCCGGATGATGAAGTGTGGGTCGCCGATGCTGACGGAAATCCACTGCCGCAAGGGGAAGTTGGACGCCTGATGACGCGCGGACCGTACACCTTCCGTGGCTATTACAAAAGCCCGCAGCACAATGCCAGCGCCTTTGATGCCAACGGTTTTTACTGTTCTGGCGATCTGATCTCCATTGATCCAGACGGTTACATCACCGTGCAGGGGCGCGAGAAAGATCAGATCAACCGTGGCGGCGAGAAGATCGCTGCCGAAGAGATCGAAAACCTGCTGCTGCGCCATCCGGCGGTGATCTACGCCGCACTGGTGAGCATGGAAGATGAGCTGATGGGCGAAAAAAGCTGCGCTTATCTGGTGGTGAAAGAGCCGCTGCGTGCAGTGCAGGTGCGTCGTTTCCTGCGTGAGCAGGGTATTGCCGAATTTAAATTACCGGATCGCGTGGAGTGTGTGGATTCACTTCCGCTGACGGCGGTCGGGAAAGTCGATAAAAAACAATTACGTCAGTGGCTGGCGTCACGCGCATCAGCCTGAAGGAGAGAACACGATGGCTATTCCAAAATTACAGGCTTACGCACTGCCGGAGTCTCACGATATTCCGCAAAATAAAGTCGACTGGGCATTTGAACCGCAACGCGCCGCGCTGTTAATCCATGATATGCAGGATTATTTCGTCAGCTTCTGGGGCGAGAACTGCCCGATGATGGAACAGGTGATCGCGAATATTGCTGCGCTGCGCGACTACTGCAAACAGCACAATATTCCGGTTTATTACACCGCCCAGCCGAAAGAGCAGAGCGATGAAGATCGGGCGCTGTTGAATGATATGTGGGGGCCGGGCCTGACCCGTTCGCCGGAACAGCAAAAGGTGGTGGATCGCCTGACGCCGGATGCCGACGATACGGTGCTGGTGAAGTGGCGCTACAGCGCGTTTCATCGTTCTCCGCTGGAGCAAATGCTGAAAGAGAGCGGACGTAACCAACTGATTATCACCGGGGTGTACGCGCATATTGGCTGTATGACCACCGCGACCGACGCGTTTATGCGTGATATCAAACCATTTATGGTGGCGGATGCGCTGGCCGATTTCAGCCGTGACGAGCATTTGATGTCGCTGAAATATGTTGCCGGGCGTTCTGGTCGGGTGGTGATGACCGAGGAACTGCTGCCGACGCCAATTCCCGCCAGCAAAGCGGCGCTGCGAGAGGTGATCCTGCCGCTGCTGGACGAATCCGATGAGCCGTTCGATGACGACAACCTGATCGACTACGGTCTGGATTCAGTGCGCATGATGGCGCTGGCGGCGCGCTGGCGCAAAGTGCATGGCGATATCGATTTTGTCATGCTGGCGAAAAACCCAACCATTGATGCCTGGTGGAAACTGCTCTCCCGCGAGGTGAAATAATGGATTTCAGCGGCAAAAATGTCTGGGTAACTGGCGCGGGTAAAGGTATCGGTTACGCCACGGCGCTGGCATTTGTTGACGTGGGTGCGAAAGTTACAGGTTTTGATCAAGCGTTCACTCAGGAGCAATATCCCTTTGCGACCGAAGTGATGGATGTAGCCGACGCCGGGCAGGTGGCGCAGGTATGTCAGCGACTGTTAGCTGAAACGGAGCGACTGGACGTGCTGGTCAATGCGGCGGGAATTTTACGCATGGGCGCGACCGATCAGCTCAGCAAAGAAGACTGGCAGCAGACCTTTGCGGTCAACGTTGGCGGCGCATTTAACCTGTTTCAGCAAACCATGAACCAGTTTCGCCGTCAGCGGGGCGGGGCGATTGTTACGGTAGCGTCCGACGCTGCACATACGCCGCGTATTGGTATGAGTGCTTACGGTGCGTCGAAAGCGGCGCTGAAAAGCCTGGCGTTGAGCGTCGGGCTGGAACTGGCGGGTAGCGGCGTGCGCTGTAACGTGGTTTCGCCCGGCTCCACCGACACCGATATGCAACGCACGCTGTGGGTGAGCGATGACGCCGAAGAGCTGCGTATTCGCGGCTTTGGCGAGCAGTTTAAGCTCGGCATTCCGCTGGGGAAAATTGCCCGTCCGCAGGAGATCGCCAACACGATTTTGTTCCTCGCCTCTGACCTCGCCAGCCATATCACGCTACAGGATATCGTGGTGGATGGCGGCTCAACGCTGGGAGCATAAGCATGATCTGGAAACGCCATTTAACGCTCGACGAACTCAACGCCACCAGCGACAACACAATGGTGGCGCATCTGGGAATTGTTTATACCCGCCTGGGCGATGATGTGCTGGAAGCCGAAATGCCGGTTGATACCCATACTCATCAGCCGTTTGGCCTGCTGCATGGCGGTGCGTCGGCGGCGCTGGCGGAAACGCTGGGATCGATGGCCGGATTTATGATGACTCGCGACGGTCAGTGCGTGGTAGGCACGGAACTGAACGCCACGCATCATCGTCCGGTGTCTGAGGGAAAGGTGCGCGGCGTCTGCCAGCCGCTGCATCTTGGGCGGCAAAATCAGAGCTGGGAAATCGTCGTTTTCGATGAACAGGGGCGGCGTTGCTGCACTTGTCGGCTGGGTACGGCGGTTTTGGGATGAACCCGACAGAATTAAATGAGATTGCAGGAAAACTCGGTTAACGGAGTGATCGAGTTAACATTGTTAAGTTAATTATTGGTTTTAACTCTTATTTGTTTGGTTATCGCGTTGTTAAATTCCGCAAAGATGTTATAGAAACAAAATGTAACATCTCTATGGACACGCACACGGATAACAATTATGAACAAATCAGGGAAATACCTCGTCTGGACAGTGCTCTCTGTAATGGGAGCATTTGCTCTGGGAT
The DNA here is from genome assembly GCF_013368915.2 of Escherichia sp. 93.1518. Lineage (NCBI taxonomy): Bacteria > Pseudomonadati > Pseudomonadota > Gammaproteobacteria > Enterobacterales > Enterobacteriaceae > Escherichia > Escherichia sp. 93.1518. The sequence goes on along the minus strand of NZ_JABWMT020000020.1, from coordinate 60,105 downwards.
ACATTGCTTTAAATCGTGGGGAACAGATCAACGCACTGTGGATTGTGGTGGCGTCGGTCTGTATCTATCTGATCGCTTACCGTTTTTATGGTCTGTATATCGCCAAAAATGTGCTGGCGGTTGACCCGACGCGTATGACGCCAGCGGTGCGCCATAACGACGGGCTGGACTATGTGCCGACGGACAAGAAAGTGCTGTTCGGTCACCATTTTGCGGCCATTGCCGGCGCAGGCCCGCTGGTGGGGCCGGTGCTGGCAGCACAAATGGGCTACCTGCCGGGGATGATCTGGCTGCTCGCCGGGGTGGTCCTCGCCGGTGCGGTGCAGGATTTCATGGTGCTGTTTGTTTCTACGCGCCGTGACGGTCGCTCGCTGGGCGAACTGGTCAAAGAAGAGATGGGGCCAACCGCCGGGGTGATTGCGCTGGTGGCCTGCTTTATGATCATGGTGATCATCCTTGCAGTGCTGGCGATGATTGTGGTGAAAGCCCTGACTCATAGCCCGTGGGGAACGTATACCGTTGCGTTCACCATTCCGCTGGCGCTGTTCATGGGGATCTACCTGCGCTACCTGCGTCCTGGTCGCATTGGTGAAGTGTCGGTGATTGGCCTGGTGTTCCTGATTTTCGCCATTATCTCTGGCGGCTGGGTGGCAGAAAGCCCGACCTGGGCGCCGTACTTTGACTTTACCGGCGTGCAGTTGACCTGGATGCTGGTGGGCTACGGTTTTGTGGCGGCGGTACTGCCAGTGTGGTTGCTGCTGGCTCCGCGTGACTACCTCTCTACCTTCCTGAAAATCGGGACTATCGTTGGGCTGGCGGTAGGCATTTTGATTATGCGCCCGACGCTAACCATGCCTGCGCTGACCAAATTTGTCGATGGCACTGGCCCGGTATGGACCGGTAACCTGTTCCCGTTCCTGTTTATCACCATCGCCTGTGGTGCGGTGTCTGGCTTCCATGCGCTGATCTCTTCCGGCACTACGCCGAAGATGCTGGCAAACGAAGGGCAGGCGTGTTTTATCGGCTACGGTGGGATGTTAATGGAATCCTTCGTGGCGATTATGGCGCTGGTTTCTGCCTGTATCATCGATCCGGGCGTGTACTTCGCTATGAACAGTCCGATGGCGGTGCTGGCTCCGGCGGGTACGACGGATGTGGTTGCTTCTGCGGCGCAGGTGGTGAGTAGCTGGGGCTTTGCGATAACCCCGGATACGTTAAATCAGATTGCCAGCGAAGTCGGTGAACAGTCGATCATTTCCCGTGCGGGTGGTGCACCAACGCTGGCGGTGGGGATGGCCTACATTCTGCACGGCGCGCTGGGCGGCATGATGGATGTGGCGTTCTGGTATCACTTCGCCATTTTGTTTGAAGCACTGTTTATTTTGACGGCGGTAGATGCGGGTACGCGTGCTGCGCGCTTTATGTTGCAGGATTTGCTGGGTGTGGTTTCTCCGGGTCTGAAACGGACGGATTCTCTGCCTGCGAACCTGCTGGCAACGGCGCTGTGTGTGCTGGCTTGGGGTTACTTCCTGCATCAGGGCGTAGTCGATCCGCTGGGCGGTATTAACACTCTGTGGCCGCTGTTTGGTATTGCCAACCAGATGCTGGCAGGGATGGCGCTGATGCTCTGTGCCGTAGTACTGTTCAAAATGAAACGTCAACGTTACGCCTGGGTGGCGCTGGTGCCAACGGCCTGGCTGCTGATTTGTACCCTGACCGCAGGCTGGCAGAAAGCGTTTAGCCCGGATGCGAAAGTCGGCTTCCTGGCCATTGCCAATAAGTTCCAGGCAATGATCGACAGCGGCAACATTCCGTCGCAGTATACCGAGTCACAACTGGCGCAACTGGTTTTCAACAACCGTCTGGATGCCGGATTGACCATCTTCTTTATGGTAGTTGTGGTGGTTCTGGCGCTGTTCTCAATTAAGACGGCGCTGGCGGCATTGAAAGAGCCGAAGCCAACGGCGAAAGAAACGCCGTATGAGCCGATGCCAGAAAATGTCGAGGAGATCGTGGCGCAGGCAAAAGGCGCGCACTAAAGTCAGAGTGAGGGGGAATGTTGGTATAGTGCCGATGCTTCCCCTTCACCCTAACCCTCTCCCCGGTGGGGCGAGGGGACTGACCGAGCGCGTTGATAGCTATTAATGCACTCTCTCAGCAACCTGTTTACCGGAGGTATTGATGTTTGATTCACTGGCAAAAGCCGGAAAATATTTAGGTCAGGCGGCGAAGCTGATGATTGGGATGCCTGATTACGACAACTATGTCGAACATATGCGGGTTAATCATCCCGATCAGACGCCGATGACCTATGAAGAGTTTTTCCGCGAGCGGCAGGACGCGCGCTACGGTGGGAAAGGCGGCGCGCGCTGCTGCTAAATTTGTTCGTCAGGCTTTAAATGATTCCACTTTTTCCAACGCTGCCCGCAATGTATCTGATGTCAGCGTAACAGGCAGATAATGAATGGACTCTACCGGACGCAAAGTATGGGCAATCACTTTGTCGATCTCCGCCTGATTATTGATATCCACATCCAGCTCCGCCAGCGTGGTCGGCAGATGAAAACGCTGATACGCCTTGGTTAATTGCGCCAGCACATCATCTTGCCCCAGCAAGGCGCTTTGCACCAGAATGCCGTAAGCGACTTTGGTGCCGTGGAGAAACTTCTCGGTTTGCGGCAGCACAGTCAGACCGTTATGTACGGCATGAGCCGCCGCCACACGCGTAAAACGATCGCCCAGACCGCCGACCATTCCGCCACCAGCGATAATGGCATCCACCACATCGCAAAATGATTGCGTTAACTGCTGATTTTGCTGATCGGCAAGCGCCTGTTCGCTACTGTTTAACAAGACGTCGCGAATGGCTTGCGCGTTATTAATCCCCAGACGCACGGTTAGCGGCAAGGTTTCTGGCTGCGGAGCCAGTACCACCGCTTCATACCATTTCGCCAGCGTGTCGCCGATCCCCGCCAGCAGATATTCTTGCGGCGCATTGAGGATAATCTCCGGTTCCACCAAAACCATAAAATTGGCGTCGTCGAAAATCTCATAATGCAGCGCCTGTCCGGCATCGTTATACCAGACGGAGAGCGGTGTCCAGGCGGCGCAAGTAGCGGCGATCGTTGGAACGGCAACAAACGGCAGACCGAGACGGCGGGCGAGGGCTTTCGCGGCGTCGAGCAGTGCGCCGCCACCGACGCCAATTACTACGCTGCGATCGTCACCAGACTGTGTCGCCAGTTGTTGCACATCGCTTTCGCTGCAATGACCGCGAAACAAAATATGCTTTGCTCCTGGCAGTTCAAACGCTAGTGGAAGTTTGGTTTGCGCCGCAGCAATGGCACGTTCACCATAAATCCACACAGCGCGAGAAAGCTGTTCAGTCGTGAAAAAATCATGCAGGTGATTGAGACTGCCGGGATGAGAAAAGTAGTTAGCCGGGCCGACGACGACGCGGATAGGATTGTGAGGCATGTTGTGTTGTCCTTATTGTTTTATTTAGACATCTAAACGTCTTGATTGCCAAATACTAGCATCGTGTTATAGTGCCTTCAACACGCAACTTCGTCAGGCACAATAAAAATGACAAATAACCCTCTGATTCCACAAAGCAAACTTCCACAACTTGGCACTACCATTTTCACCCAGATGAGTGCGCTGGCGCAGCAACACCAGGCGATTAACCTGTCGCAAGGCTTTCCTGATTTTGATGGTCCGCGCTATTTACAGGAGCGACTGGCGTATCACGTTGCCCAGGGCGCAAATCAATACGCGCCAATGACCGGCGTACAGGCATTGCGCGAGGCGATAGCTGAGAAAACAGCACGGCTGTATGGCTATCACCCGGATGCCGACAGCGATATCACCGTAACAGCAGGGGCGACGGAGGCGTTATACGCGGCGATTACCGCGCTGGTACGTAGTGGCGATGAAGTTATCTGTTTCGACCCCAGTTATGACAGTTATGCGCCTGCCATTGCGCTATCAGGTGGGATCGTGAAACGCATTGCGCTACAGCCGCCGCATTTTCGCGTTGACTGGCAAGAATTTGCTGCGCTATTGGGCGAGCGCACCCGGCTGGTGATCCTCAACACGCCGCATAATCCCAGCGCCACCGTCTGGCAGCAGGCTGATTTTGCCGCTTTGTGGCAGGCAATTGCCGATCGTGAGATTTTTGTCATTAGTGATGAAGTTTACGAGCACATCAACTTTTCACAGCCGGGTCATGCCAGCGTGCTGACGCATCCGCAATTGCGTGAGCGGGCGGTGGCGGTGTCATCGTTTGGTAAGACCTATCACATGACCGGCTGGAAAGTGGGGTATTGCGTTGCGCCAGCGCCCATCAGCGCCGAGATACGTAAGGTGCATCAGTATCTGACCTTTTCGGTCAACACCCCCGCACAACTGGCGCTTGCCGATATGTTGCGGGAAAACCCTGAACATTATCTTGCATTACCGGACTTTTATCGCCAGAAGCGCGATATTCTGGTGAACGCGTTAAGCGAGAGCCGGCTGGAGATTTTACCGTGTGAAGGCACATACTTTTTGCTGGTGGATTACAGCGCCGTGTCTACGCTGGATGATGTTGAGTTTTGCCAGTGGCTGACGCGGGAGCATGGCGTGGCGGCGATCCCGCTGTCGGTGTTTTGCGCCGATCCCTTCCCGCATAAACTGATTCGTCTCTGTTTTGCCAAGAAGGAATCGACGCTGCTGGCGGCGGCTGAACGCCTGCGCCAGCTTTAGTTATTTGACAGTCCAGGCGCGGGAATATTGGCGGTCGGCAAACAGTTCTTGCAGGCCGTTAATTTGCTTCAGGCGCAACACTTCGTCGCTGTCCATTCCCAACTCTTTGCCGATTTTATTGTCATCCCAACCTAACTGGCTGAGTTCACGAACAATTTCTGACATTGCCGTGACCTGGTGGCGACCGCGCGCCCGGTTGTGGCGAATAGTTGCAGCGATACGTTCGTTACGTGTTCCTTCCAGGCAGGTGACCGGTAAATACCCTTTTAATCGCAATTTTAACGTGTTAGAGCCTTTACCAATTTCATGACGGTGAAAACCATCAACAATTTCAAGTGTGCTGGCTCGTGTGTTGGTCACCACAATTGGCTGGGTAAAACCATCGACCTCAATTGATTTTTGCAGTAATCGTTTCTCTGGCGGCGCGACATTATTCGGATTGTAATCATTGGGAGTGAGTTGGGTGTTCTTAACCCACAAAACACAATCTACCGGTTCGTCGCGAAATGGACTTACTTGATGGATCGCCGTTCTGATCTCATTGATCGCCTTAATGCGATCTTCTTCCGCCAGACTGGCGAGAAATTGAGTTAAATCCTGCGTTAATCGCTGCTGCATAGTATTCCCCATTCCTGACGTTTTCCTTTAATCCGTTCGTTATAACGTTGATAATTTTTGGCTTTTGTGGGGCTGAATGATAATGCCCGACACCAATAATCATTGTTGAGCAATACTTTGCAGATACGTCGCCAGGAAGGGACATCTTTTGAGCCAATATCTCCATGCTGTGTCTGAGGGATCTCGATGCCTTTTTTTTGATACCAGTGCAAATAAACAGCAATCTTATTGCGATAATGTTCAGCCGTTTTTTCCGGCATACTATTAAGCAGTAATAAGGCATATTCTTGCCAGTCTAAATGGTCGGGCTTAAGGATTTTCCTATGCCCATAAAATTGATTGTCATGACCAGCGTAAATTCCACCGCTTTTTACGCCACTGACCCGGGCGCACATTGCGGCCCATCGGTCAGGTTCAAGAACATGATATAGCCATAAACCTTGCCGTTGCTCTGGACCAAAAGGTTCGCAGATTCGCATATGACGCAGAGGGACGCCAGCCTGGTACATCAGGTTATACAAAGGGTTAGATAGAGTCTGGTGTTTAGCATACCAGGTCCAGATATCGGCCACCTTCCAGTCGTAAATGGGATAAATATACCAACAATGACCACCTGGTGCGGCGGTGGTCCACGGTTTATCGTCAGCAAAACGTTGTTTATTTAAGCTGGCAATGGCGACGAAACGATTATAAGACTCGTCGGCACGGATACCGACTAACATTGCGGCTGGACGATGTTGTGAAAACCATTCGGCAAATTCACGCACAAAATGTTCAAAGGTCATGCCTGATTGATAAAACGAGAAAAATGCCGGATCGGTTATCGCATCTTCTGGCGGCTGACGAACCCATTCAATATCAGGCTGCCAGCACTGCCATTCGGGTTGATATTGGGATAATGAATTTTGCGTTGTTAGCGGTAGTGCTACCCAATAAAACTCTTCGATAACATCGGCATACTGCTCACGTAGCGATTGAACATAGTCAATCGTACAAGAAAACTGAGCTTCCCAGTCGATAAACAGGACGTGTATTTTTTTTTCCCATTTTTCTGGCCAGATCTGCGGTCAAATGGAGCATTAAGCCAGAATCTTTACCACCAGAAAAAGAGACGCATACGCGAGGCAGAGTATTAAGTGTCCAGGTGATACGGTCTTGTGCTGCTTCCAGGATATTGAGAGGTAGCGGGATTTTATAAATGGACATCTGAAGACGCTCTCTTAACGTGACCGTGAGAAAAGTGCGATAGTTTCCTGATTATAATATTAATAAATTAAAATGAGGTATCTTATTTTATATTCACATGCTGAATTTTTAAGACGAATATTATCCATGCCGGCAGATGTTTAACATAAGTTGTCATTCAAACGATCAATAAAACGAGAGAAACTCAGGTTGTTTAATGATGATTTATTATAGGAAATATAAAGTGTATTAGACGGTAGATTCTGTTCTATCTTTATTTGTTTTAATTGAAGGTTTTTTTGATAGCTACGATATAATTCGAAGGGCACAATGCCCAGTAAATCGGTAACCGCAATAGTATTGACAATAGTAAACAGTGAAGAGCTACGGAATGCTATTTTTCGGTTTGTAAGAATCGCTTCTATTTCCATCTGAAAATCTTCAAGGCCAGGTGCTTTCGATGTCAGAGAAGTGAACTCTTCATCAAGAATTTCTTCGCGGCTACTGTGTTCCGTTATTCTCGGATGGGATGCGCTACAGATAAGCGTGTTTCGTATCGACTGAAAAGGCATACAGCTTACCGAGCGACTGATGACCGGCATTAATGTGATGACCAGATCTGCTTTGCGATAAGTCAATAAATCTTCGGCGCTTTCTGCTGACATCATGATGTCATGATGTTCAATTTCTACGGCTGTATCTTGTCGCAGACATCCGATCAAGAGGCTACTGTTGGTTGAAGAGATGAGTTGCGGGCCATAAATAATAAATTTTTTCTTCAGTTCTGCTTTATTGACAATGTTGATTGTTTGCTCAAGGTTCTTGAGATTTTTCTCAAGGTGATGATGCAAATTTAACCCTGTCGTTGTTGGTGCAATACCTTTCCCGGAGCGAATAAATAAGGGGTCATTAAATTGTGCACGTAGACGTTGTAAAGACTGACTCACCGCAGAAGGGGTTATATATAACGATTCTGCGGCCTTGCTAATGCTAAGATGTTGGTATATGCATTCAAAAATGACAAGCAAGTTCAAATCGAATTTTTTTAAGTCGTAAAGATTAGCCATGATGCGCTCCATTCATATGCTTGTTCTCATAATATTCATCAAGTCAATGATATGGCTTTATGTATTTATATATATTATGTTGTTTTACTTAATTTACGATTAAGTTTTTCTAAAATACCATAGTTGATATGAGCGGGGTGAACAATACTTGCGATTTTATGGATAACTGAAAAGGAGTGAACAATTTCAGCTATCCATACAATGAATGTTATTTATTTCCCATAATAATATTTAAGGTCTTTTGATCCGGTAATCCGACAGCCTGCTGCAATGTGTTCTCTGGACTCATGTAATAAATCGCAGGTGTGACATTTGCACCCAGTTCGTCCATCAACGCCTCATTGGCACTTAGAATCTTCATCTGTTCCGGGCCCACGCTCCCGGAGAGGTTCAGCTTTAACTTGCCGCCTGATGCTTCATACTCTTGCCACGTTTTTGCCGGATCCTTAGACGCAAGGATTGCCGCCGCAGTTGCTGGGCTTTCGGGTTTTATCACGCCAACCAGTAGGGTACGGATTTGTACTTTACCGGCATCAACCCATGGGCGCGCTTGTTGCCAGAATTGTTTGCAATACGGACAGAAAGGATCGGCAAAAACATAAACCACGACTGGTGCATCTTTTTTACCGTCAAGTAACCAGCTTGATTGTTCCATGCGTTGCCACATTTCGCGTCCGGCAGGTGCGTAAATCTCTTTTTCAATAAGGGCGTTACTGAGGTTCTCTCCCTTTTCGTTGTACATATAGCCAGATATGGCATGTTTGCCGTCGGGCGTAAGGTAGATAGTGACTCCCATGTCCTGATATTTCCCCAGATAACCTTTCATGCCGCCAGGTGCATCGAACGATTTGATAATCGTAATCCCCTGTTTTTCAATCGCTTTAACGGGTGCAGGAAGCTCTTCGGCGTAAGCAAATCCAGGGAGTAGGGTAAACAAAATTATCTTTTTTAACATTGCTTTGTCCTTTTCGTTCAGTGCAAATACACAATAAAAGGCTTAACCTATCACTGTCATAGTTAAGACCTTATGTCAGATGATTGCCCTTTGTTTATGAGGGTGTTGTAATCCCTCTCGTCGTTGCGATCATCATTGCAACACCGCAGCCTGTTGAACAGGCGCTGAAGATACCAAAGGGTAGTTCAGGTTATGCGGTCACCTGGAAAGGGGACCCTTTTTACTTTTTATCGCCGCTGGCGGTGCAAAGTTCACAAAGTTGTCTTACGAAGGTTGTAAGGTAAAACTTATCGATTTGATAATGGAAACGCATTAGCCGAATCGGCAAAAATTGGTTACCTTACATCACATCGAAAACACGGAGGAAGTATAGATGTCCTTGATTAACACCAAAATTAAACCTTTTAAAAACCAGGCATTCAAAAACGGCGAATTCGTTGAAATCACCGAAAAAGATACCGAAGGCCGCTGGAGCGTCTTCTTCTTCTACCCGGCTGACTTTACTTTCGTATGCCCGACCGAACTGGGCGACGTTGCTGACCACTACGAAGAACTGCAGAAACTGGGCGTAGACGTATACGCAGTATCTACCGATACTCACTTCACCCACAAAGCATGGCACAGCAGCTCTGAAACCATCGCTAAAATCAAATATGCGATGATCGGCGACCCTACTGGCGCCCTGACCCGTAACTTCGACAACATGCGTGAAGATGAAGGTCTGGCTGACCGTGCTACCTTCGTTGTTGACCCGCAAGGTATCATCCAGGCTATCGAAGTTACCGCTGAAGGCATTGGCCGTGACGCGTCTGACCTGCTGCGTAAAATCAAAGCAGCACAGTACGTGGCTTCTCACCCAGGTGAAGTTTGCCCGGCTAAATGGAAAGAAGGTGAAGCAACTCTGGCTCCGTCCCTGGACCTGGTTGGTAAAATCTAAGTTCCGCAATCGCGTAATTAATCGGGTGCTGCGGCACCCGATTTTCTTCCCCGCACCATGATGCAAGCTGCATCCAGGTAGCCGATGAGGCCGCTTGCATGATGATGTTTAAAGCCCAGGAGATAAACATGCTCGACACAAATATGAAAACTCAACTCAAGGCTTACCTTGAGAAATTGACAAAGCCTGTTGAGTTAATTGCCACGCTGGATGACAGCGCAAAATCGGCAGAAATCAAGGAACTGTTGGCTGAGATCGCAGAACTGTCAGACAAAGTCACCTTTAAAGAAGATAACAGCTTGCCGGTGCGTAAACCGTCATTCCTGATCACCAATCCAGGTTCCAACCAAGGGCCGCGTTTTGCAGGTTCCCCGCTGGGTCACGAGTTTACCTCGCTGGTACTGGCGCTGCTGTGGACCGGTGGTCATCCGTCGAAAGAAGCGCAGTCTCTGCTGGAGCAGATTCGCCATATTGATGGTGATTTTGAATTCGAAACCTATTACTCGCTCTCTTGCCACAACTGCCCGGACGTGGTGCAGGCGCTGAACCTGATGAGCGTACTGAACCCGCGCATTAAGCACACGGCGATTGATGGCGGTACGTTCCAGAACGAAATCACCGATCGCAACGTGATGGGCGTTCCGGCTGTGTTCGTGAATGGTAAAGAGTTTGGTCAGGGTCGCATGACTATTTCCGAAATCGTCGCCAAAATTGATACTGGCGCGGAAAAACGTGCGGCAGAAGAGCTGAACAAGCGTGATGCTTATGACGTATTAATCGTCGGTTCCGGCCCGGCGGGTGCAGCGGCGGCCATTTATTCCGCACGTAAAGGCATTCGTACCGGTCTGATGGGCGAACGCTTTGGCGGTCAGATCCTCGATACTGTTGATATCGAAAACTACATTTCTGTACCGAAGACCGAAGGGCAGAAGCTGGCAGGTGCACTGAAAGTTCACGTTGATGAATACGACGTTGATGTAATCGACAGCCAGAGCGCGAGCAAACTAATCCCGGCAGCAGTTGAAGGCGGCCTGCATCAGATTGAAACAGCTTCCGGCGCGGTACTGAAGGCACGCAGCATTATCGTGGCGACCGGTGCAAAATGGCGCAACATGAACGTTCCGGGCGAAGATCAGTATCGCACCAAAGGCGTGACTTATTGTCCACACTGCGACGGCCCGCTGTTTAAAGGCAAACGCGTAGCGGTCATCGGCGGCGGTAACTCCGGTGTCGAAGCGGCAATCGATCTGGCAGGTATTGTTGAACACGTAACCCTGCTTGAGTTTGCTCCAGAAATGAAGGCAGACCAGGTATTGCAGGACAAACTGCGCAGCCTGAAAAACGTCGATATTATTCTGAACGCGCAAACCACTGAAGTAAAAGGTGACGGCAGCAAAGTTGTTGGTCTGGAATACCGTGACCGTGTGAGCGGCGATATTCACAACATCGAACTGGCCGGTATTTTCGTCCAGATCGGTCTGCTGCCGAACACTAACTGGCTGGAAGGCGCAGTAGAACGTAACCGCATGGGTGAGGTAATCATCGATGCGAAATGCGAAACCAACATTAAAGGTGTGTTTGCTGCCGGAGACTGTACGACTGTTCCGTACAAGCAGATCATCATCGCCACTGGCGAAGGTGCTAAAGCCTCTCTGAGTGCCTTTGACTACCTGATTCGCACCAAAACCGCATAAGAAGAAGTAAGATTCACCTGCAATTGTTAGCCGCCGGGGTCAAACCTGGCGGCTTTTTTTCGTTATAAAAAAACCTGCCGGGATTGCTCCGGGCAGGGCATCATAAATACGTTAATCTGTTAACGAACGACTAATACAGGCAGATTAGCATGGCGGATCACGCTGGAAGCGTTAGAACCTAACAGATGGGTTGAAATTGATGGATTACGCGAACCGATAACCACTACATCTGCATTCAGTTCTTTGGCTAACTCGTTCACCTCATCCCGCACGCTACCAAAGCGGACATGTGGTTTGATACGGGAGGGATCAATATTGAAATGACCAACCATTGTCTGTAGGCGTTCTTCCGCCTCATGTTGCAAATGCTCTTCGAAACGACGCACATCGGCAGCAAAACGGTGCAGACTAAGGCTTGCGGCGCCAGGTAATACATGGAGTAAATGAATTACACCATCATCCTGGGCGAGAAATTCAGCATGACGAACGGCTTTGTCGCTTAATTCCATTTCAAATACGTCTACCGGCATAATGATTGTTTTGTACATAAGCATTCTCTCCTTGCTGTTGCATGAATACATAACATCACATTATTGATTGCAGTTCTGTGATTTGCGACGTTGATTTTATATCTATTAAATATTGATTGGTAAAATATATTCACATAAACACTACCAGTGTTGCTCAAGGTATAGCACCGCGACAACGAGTATTGCCGCGATGAAAATATAAAGCACTGTAATACCAAGAGCTTCACTCATAATGGAGTCCGCAGGTTGATAACTTGTTCAGATTAGAACGTAGCGGGGAAGAGCAAAATGATAAGTCTGGTTGATATTTGAACAGAAAGAGGATGCGGATGCATCCTCTGGGCAAAGCGAGTAAACGCTTGTGCAGATGGGATTAAAGCAGGTAGTCGCCAGCGGCTTCAGGCTGGTATTCGAGTTCCAGCACTTCAAGGTGGGTTGCGGTGCCGCCCGGAAGTTCCCAGTGAATGGTATCGCCAACGCGAAGTCCCAGCAGTGCGGCACCCACCGGAGCCATCACGGAAAGCTGAGTATTGCTGTCGGTCATTTTGGCCGGATACACCAGCGTGCGCACACGCACTTCGCCATCGCTAAGATTGCGGAATTTAACCCGGCTGTTCATCGTCACCACGTCGTGTGGCATCTCTTCTGGTGAACACATTTGGGCGCGATCCAACTCTGCGTTTAACGCGTCGGCGATTGGCAAACCGGCATAGGCGGGTTGCTCCAGCAGAATATCGATGCGTTCGGCATCCAGGTCGTTAATGATGATAGTTGGTCTGGACATTTTTACTCCATGTCGTCGGTACTGCGAGTGTCGCAGATAAACATACCCAAAAGAAAACCCTCACCGTCAGGCGGCGAGGGTTTAACTCATATGATGATACTGACTGTTGCTCACTCTTTGAAGTGATATACGTCACATTCAGGTAATTCCTCAATGCAGCGCATTATGTATATATATTAATCATCATGTTTTATGTAAAACGCGCTACACGTTTTACAGATCTGATCATTAATAACCCGCTTTATCAATCACAAAGGCTTTGCCACAGTTGCCAGGGTGTGGTTGTGGTAAGAATGAGTTTGCTGAGAGTGGTGCGTTGATGGCGTCAGCTTTTATCGAAATCTGGATTTCAGTCAAATACGCCGGGTTACCCTGGCACGTTAACTTGACTGCTTTGACGTTCTCTTTCCCCCAACTTTTGGCAAAGGCGGCGTCAAAGTCACTGCGGCTCACGGTTTTTCCGTAGTTATCCGCGAGGAATTTTCCGGCTGCGCTCTCTTTAATTTCTTGATTCAGACGCACCATCGTGCCGAAATAAGCATCCGGGTCAAAACCAAAACAGGCACCATGTTTCGCGTATTCGTAACGTTCCAGACAAGAGCGTCCGCCAGCCCCCGGCATAACTTCACTCAGTTTAGCTGCGGTTTCCAGCGATAACCCGGTTTCCGGTGAGGAACACATCCGGCTGGCGCGAGCTTCCGGCAAGTTCGGGATTGGACGAGTGGCGCAGCCGAAGCGCATCCAGCGGCGTTCATCAACGCCACGCGCTGCAACTGATTTTGGCAACCCCGGCCACAGACCATGAACGGTCAGAAAATCGGCTTTGTTGGTCGTTTCGGTTTGCAGGCGACATTCATCCCGTTCGTTACGATTTCGATCGTGCTGGCTCTGGCAAAATCCTGTTTGCCAGGAGAGAGCCAGGACATAGCGGTCAAAATCGCCATACTGTTTTGCCTGCAACGCAGCGGCGTTGACAGAAGATAAGGGGAGCAGAGAAGCCGCCAGTAAAGCGGCGTTACGCCAGAATGCTTTCATAATGGGTGTGGGACTCATACATACACTGAATACTATCTATTAAATCATAAAAAAGCCCGCCAGGTGGGGTTACCTGGCGGGCGTGATGATTTATTCAGCGTTTGACGAACGTATTAGTTCCACATGGCGAGAATCGGCCAGCCTACCAGAAGCAGCATGGCAATATAAATCACCCCGAAGATAGCGCCAAGACGCCAGTAATCTTTCGATTTCACATAGCCGCAGCCGTAAATAATAACCCCTGGACCGGTTGCATATGGCGTCAGGCAGCCCATGATACCGATAGACAGAACCAGCAGGATACACAGTTGTTCCATCGGTACGCCCGGAATACCTTTACCGACGGCCAGAATGACCGGCAGCATGGTTGCGGTATGCGCAGAGAGGCTGGCAAACAGGTAGTGTGCAAAGTAGAAGACCAGAACCAGTACAATCACTGTGGCGTTTGGTGAGAAGCCTTCCAGGTGAGTACTCATGGTGCTGGCGAACCAGTCGATAAAGCCAGAACGGGTCAGGCCATTAGCCATAACAACCAGTGTTGCCAGGTTGACCAGCGTGTTCCATGCGCTGTTATAGCGGGTAATGTCTTTCCACGGCACAACGTGCAGCGCCAGCATCAGCGAAACCGCCAGCAGGCCAACTGCAGTGGCGTTAATGACTTCACTACCAAATACCCACAAACCTAAGCTGAGCAGAACAAGACCAATCAGCGTCCACTCTCTGCGTGTCAGCGCACCCATGGTTTTTAGTTCATCACCCGCCCAGGTTGCCACTTCTTCACTGTGTGTGATTTCCGGTTTGTACAGCACGTAGGAAAGCCACGGCGCAATGATAAGTAAGATAACCCCAACTGGCAGGAAGCAGAGGAACCACTGCAACCAGCTAATCTGGATACCGGCAATTTTGCTGACGAACTCCAGACCCAGCACGTTTGGTGCTGCACCGGTGACAAACATGGAGGAACTCAGACTGGTACTGATGACCATCATCCACATTAAATAACCGCCAATGCGACGTGCAGACGGATCGTTCGGGAATGATTTAAACAGCGGCGGCAGGTTTTTAATGACCGGGAAAACCGTACCCCCGGTACGTGCGGTGTTAGACGGTGTAAACGGAGCCAGCAGAATGTCGATAATGACAATTGCATAACCCAACGTCAGCGTGCGTTTACCCATGAATTTTACCAGGAAAAGGGCAATACGACGGCCTAATCCGGAAACTTCATACCCTAATGCAAAGATAAATGCGCCAAATACCAGCCAGACAGTGGTACTGGAAAAACCAGCCAGTCCCCATTTCAGCGCCTGTTTTTGGGCATTAAAAGCGGGGTCAGCTAATTCTTTGGCGTCAAAGAGCAGGTAATTACTGCCAATAACGCAAATAGTCACTGCAATAAAACTGATCGCTGTTGCCGGAATTGGCTCGAGGATCATGCCGACAATCATTGCCACAAACACGGCGAAGTAATGCCATGCCTGCGGCGGCATACCGTCGGGTACAGGGATAAGAAACATGACGCCCATCACCACCAGTGGGGCCAATAATTTCCATATCTTATCTTTTGCTAAAGACATACGGGTTCTCCGAAAATTAATATTTCCAAATTTATCAAGTGCTTAAATTTTTAAATCTGTGCTAAAAACCAGGTAAGAATCAGCAGGTCGGCGCTGCCGCCTGGACTGAGATTTCGTTCGATACACTCCCTGTCGAACTGCCGGAGATAATCGAGATCGGCGGGGGTTCGGATGCCCCCTTTTTGCAATAATGTTTGCGCCTCGCGCTGTAGCCAGCGCAGGCCCCCTTCGCCACCGCGCGATGCGACGTTGGTATCGCCGTTAATCGCCATCAGTAGGAGCAAGGTATCGAGCAATGCCAGTTCAGGATCCAGCCCCTGATCCAGCAGAGTGAGGTAATGCGGGAGGGCGCGGTTGATAACCAGCGGGTAGCCCGCTTCGGCTTCACCGCGCGCACCGGTAAGGCCAAGTTGCTGATATAACCGTTGGCCTGCCGTCAGTTGTGGATTATTGGTGCGCAGTTCGCGATCGGTCAGACCACGGCAAAAACTGGCTGCCGTCGCACAAACGGTTTTGGGCGTTACCGGCTGGTTGAGCTGAAGCAAACGACCAATTGCCGCACACATCAGCCCTAAAGAAAAAATACTGCCTTTATGGGTGTTTACACCTGCGGTAGCGCGGAACATATCGCCTTCGCAGGCCATACCAATTGGGCGTAATCCGCTGAGTACCGATTCTGGTGCCATTTCTGCACTACAGGCACCAAATTCAATGAAACGTGGTAACCAGCCCTGAATCGCCAGCGCGCTACGGTGGAAATCCTCCAGCGACATATCTTTGTGCGCACCGCAGTTAATGCGATCCACGAGACCGGGTTTCGGTGACAGATTGACTTCAGTCAGCATGGCGCGCCAGCCCAGAAGGGCATAGTCATTGATTAATGACGTCGCAAGCTTTGTGGTTTTAGTTGACGTTGCAGGCATCGACATCGTTCAGCAGCGCCTCCATACGGTTGAGTAAATCGGTCAGTTGATGCGTTTTTCCACGCGCACAAACAGCCGCACTTTGCTCGCATAACAGGCAGCGGCGAGGCGGCAGCGAATAATCGCGGCGGGAGAGAATTTCGCCTTCGGGCGTCAGGACATCGATATCCCACAAACGCCCGAGAGCATGACTATGCTCAAGCTCAATGGTTGCGAGCTTGAGGTCGCGAGCCGGTGCGGCAATGCTCAACATGCCCTCCGGCCCGCTGGCGGAAACCAGTGCAGCCTGCTCCTGAATTTGCCAGCCCTGTTTTGCGGCTAAAGCACGCAGGGCAGTCACGCCATGATTAAAAATCCGGCGTGTGACCTCGCTGTCTTTAACCGGCCCAGGCGCAACCACGGTAAAGGAGACCAGTGGAACAGGATGGCGCTTGAGCCAGGCGTGTTGCCGTGCTTGCCTTTCATCCCGGCTGATGAGCAACTCGGGAATCGAAACCGCATGGTGGCTGGCGAGTTCAGGGAGCAGGTGCATGGCTTATTCCTTCACCTGATGTACAACATCAATCACCGAGCCATCGCGGTAACGCACGACGGCAACGACGCGGTCGGTGAATTCAATCGGCTGTGGTTCACCGGTCAGCAGACGCGCGCGTTCGCGCAGCCACTCAATGGAAACCACTTTAATGCCCGCCTCCTGCAGACGCTCTGCCAGTTCAGGACGTGCCGGGTTAACTGCGATACCGTGGTCGGTAACCAGGATATCGATGCTGGAACCCGGGGTGATGCAGGTCAGCACGTTATCCACCAGGGTCGGAATACGACCGCGCACCAGCGGTGCGACGATGATGGAAAGGGCGGATGCAATCGCGGTATCGCAGTGACCACCGGAAGCGCCACGCAGTACGCCGTCAGATCCAGTCAGCACGTTGACGTTGAACTGGGTGTCAATTTCCAGTGCGCTCAGTACCACCACGTCGAGACGATCAACCGATGCGCCTTTCGAACCCCAGTTGGCGTACTGGTTGGCGCTGATTTCGATGTGATTCGGGTTACGTGCCAGCGATTGCGCAGCGTGGCTGTCAAAGCTCTGTACATCCAGCAGTTTGCGGATCAGCCCTTTTTCATGCAGATCAACCATCGTTGCGGTAATACCGCCGAGGGCGAAGTCGGCGCGAATATCGCGGCTACGCATTTTGTCTTCCAGGAAACGGGTGACTGCCAGCGAAGCGCCGCCGGTGCCGGTCTGCATGGAAAAACCTTCTTTGAAGTAGCCGGAGTTGACAATCACATCCGCTGCGCTGCGGGCAATCAGCAGTTCGCGCGGGTTAGTGGTCATACGGGTCGCGCCTGCGCCGATTTTTGCGGCATCACCAACGCGATCGACTTTGACGATCAGATCGACCTGATCCTGTTCAATACTGGCCGGGTTATGCGGATAAGGCAGCAGTTCTTCGGTGAGCATCACGACTTGTTTTGCGTTGTCGGCATCGACCATCGCATAGCCGAGAGAACCGCAGCAGGCTTTACCGGTGTAGCCGTTGGCATTACCAAATTCGTCGCAGGACGGGACGCCGAGGAAAGCCACGTCGATATTCAGTTCACCGCTCTGTACCAGATGCACACGACCACCGTGAGAGTGGATTTGTACCGGTTCAGCCAGCAGACCACGGGAAATTTCTTCCGCCAGTGGGCCGCGCAGACCAGAGGTATAAATGCGGGTGACCACACCCTGACGAATATGTTCTACCAGCGGCGCATGGCAGTCGCTCAAAGAGCTGGACGCCAGTGTCAGGTTTTTAAAGCCCATCTTCGCGATGACGTCCATCACCATATTGACGGTCAGGTCACCGCCACGGAAAGCGTGGTGGAAGGAGACGGTCATGCCGTCCTTTAAACCAGAACGACGAATAGCGTCTTCCAGGTTGGCGCACAGTTTGCGATCGCGCGCTTTTTCAGCCTGGTAGGTTTGCTTTGGCGAGTTCTGGAAAGCGGCAAGATCGCATTCAGTGCGACGATTCCAGGCCGCTACCCGTTCTTGTCGTTGAGATTGTTCAATTTTCTGCGTCATTTTGATTGCCTTATTCTTCGCGGATGCCGGAAAGTTCTGCGCGGGAGAGCACCAGACGGGCACGATCGATAACCGGACCGTCAACCATCTTGCCGTTCAGGGAAACCACGCCGAGGCCTTCGCGAGCGGCGGCTTCAGCGGCTTCTACGACGCGGCGTGCGTGATCCACTTCTTTCTGGGTTGGTGCGTAGAGGTTGTGCAGCAGATCAATCTGACGCGGGTTGATCAGCGATTTGCCATCAAAGCCCAGCTGTTTGATATGTGCAGCTTCTTGCAGGAATCCGGCTTCATTGTTAGCGTCGGAATAGACCGTATCGAACGCCTGGATACCGGCAGAGCGCGCGGCCTGCAAAATGGAGCAGCGAGCGAACAGCAGTTCCGTACCTTCCGGTGAGCGTTCTGTACGCAGGTTGCGCACGTAGTCTTCCGCACCCAGCGCGATACCGATTAAACGTTCAGATGCGTGAGCGATTTCTACCGCACGGGTAATACCCAGCGGAGATTCAATCGCTGCCAGCAAACCGGTGCTGCCAGGTTCACGTCCACAGGCTTTTTCAATACGCAGGATCTCTTTTTCGATATCCAGCACATCCTGAGCGGTGTCAGTTTTCGGCAGACGCACAACGTCTGCGCCACCGCGAACGACGGCTTCCAGGTCGTTAACGCCCCATTCGGAATCCAGTGCGTTTACACGCACAATGGTTTCAATGTCGCGATACAGAGGATGTTGCAGTGCGTGGTAAACCATGCGGCGAGCGGTGTCTTTTTCACGCAGCGCCACGGAGTCTTCGAGGTCAAACATCAGGGCATCTGCCGGGTAGATGAAAGAGTTGCTGACCATCGCGGCATTAGCGCCAGGCACAAACAACATGCTGCGGCGGGTGCGGGTTTTACGTTGTTGCAGCGAAGCGGAAATCATTGGCAATCCTCCCATGGCAGAGCCGGGATACCGCTGGCGCGCGCCAGCAGGGCTTCCAGTCGTGCACGTAAAATGCAGTCCAGTGCGCCTTTGTCATCGACATTCAGCTGTACGCCGCGCACGTTATAGCGGGCGAGAACGTCCAGAATGGTGGTGCGAATCGCATCGCCAAACTGTTTCTCAACGCTGCTGTTGATTTGCAGGTCGATATCCTGCGTATCGAGCGGGGCGATGCGTATCATCACATCCCCAGACTCAAGGGTGCCTGCAACGGCGGGCTGGTTTATTTTCATTTTTCACCTGTTTCTCATGCGGGGGTCTTTTGACGAGCTGCCGCGTCCTGGCGGGAGTGTTCAAGCAGATTCTGCAAGTAATGCAGCGTGGCTGCCGGAACCAGCGGCGCGATAGCCGTGAGATCGTTTTTCACCAGTAGTTGGCGTACCCGGGAAGCGGATATCGGCATCTCCTGGTAACGCAGCCGCTCAATTTCAACCAGTTCAATGGGCGGTGCGGAGATAGTCGGTGTTTCCAGCCAGTAGCGCATATCCTGGTTGTACTGGGCGGTCACGCGGCAATAAGGTTCAGTACCAACAAAGCGATGGGTAACGCCCAGTGCGGGAGCGAGGTACTGACGGAAAATCTTCAGATCAATTTCGGTGTAACAATGGTTAATGACGCTCTGTTCTTTAATGAAGTAGCAGGGGAACGTGGCGCGGGAGATGATGTATTCGGAGCCGCGATGCACGGTCAGGCGCGGAATATCGGCGGTGCCTTTCAATACCAGATCCAGCCGGTCTTCATAGGGAAAGCGCGAAGAATCTTCTTTGACTAAAAACAGATGCAGCCAGTCACACTGTGCCGCTGCTTGTTGAATCAGATAACGGTGACCGTTAGTAAAGGGATTGGCGTTCATCACAATGCAGCCAATTTTGTTCCCTTCATGACGAAGTTTTTTTAGTGACTCGGCATAGCGTTTCAGACGTGTGGCACTGTTTTCCATCAACACCATCACGCCAGGTACGCTGGTCAGCGTGTAAAAACCGCACTGGCGGAACAGCGCCTCGTATTCGGTTTTGGTATAAATAAACAGATGCGTGCTGTGTCGTTCATAGGCGAGGTTTATCAGTTCAGTGGCTAATGTCAGCGCCAGTCCTTCACCGCGAACAGATTCGCTGATAGCGACGCACTTAATAATATTTCCGGCGATTCCACCGCAAGCGATAAGCTTTTCATTGCGAGTTACGGTAATAAATACTTCGACTGTTGTGTCAACGCTCAAATCATTGTCATGCAGAAATTGGGCAATTTCTGCCATTTTTTTATTTTCTGAACGTTTTACCCGGGTGAAAATATCATTGCCGAACATAATAAGTCATATCCTGAAGGTATGTGTTGTTATCAATTTGCAATGAATGTTATTTAGTGTTGCAAGTTGGTAACCTTTTATTTTCAATTGGGAGAAAGGACTGCGAGCGAGGTATATCTGTTTCTCCTTTTGCCATACATCCTAAGGAGTATTGCGGCGTGAAATTTTGATTTATTTCACATAGAGTTAGTGGTTTTTTATTTATTTAATGGTTTTAAGTTTTTTAATTAATGTAATTGCGAATTAGTGCGTGGTTTTAAGTTATTTAATTGATTTAATGAATGATTTTTGCCACGATCATATTTGATTTTTATATATCGAGATTCAACATTTTAATCACATTCACCAAAAGACAGGGTTTACCCCGCAAGGAAAACAATGTTGCAGTTTAATGAGAATAAACAGTTTGCTTTTTTCGAACGACTGGCATTTCCGTTGCGTATCTTCCTGCTGATTCTGGTGTTCTCAATATTTGTCATCGCAGCACTGGCACAATATTTCACGGCCAGTTTTGAGGACTATTTAACGCTTCATGTGCGCGATATGGCAATGAATCAGGCGAAAATTATTGCCTCCAATGACAGCATCATCACGGCAGTTAAAACGCGTAATTACAAACGGCTGGCGACCATCGCCAATAAATTGCAAAGAGATACTGATTTCGACTACGTGGTGATAGGTGACCGCAACTCGATCCGTCTTTACCATCCTAATCCCGAGAAAATTGGTTATCCCATGCAGTTCACCAAACCCGGCGCGCTGGAGAAAGGGGAGAGCTACTTCATCACCGGGAAAGGGTCAATTGGTATGGCGATGCGTGCCAAAACACCAATCTTTGATGATGATGGCAAAGTCATCGGCGTGGTGTCGGTGGGTTACCTTGTCAGTAAAATCGATAGCTGGCGCGCCGAATTTTTATTACCAATGGCCGGCGTATTTGTCGTGCTGCTGGGTATTCTGATGCTGTTGTCGTGGTTCTTAGCCGCACATATCCGCCGCCAGATGATGGGGATGGAACCGAAGCAAATTGCGCGCGTTGTTCGTCAGCAGGAGGCGCTGTTTAGTTCGGTTTATGAAGGGCTGATTGCAGTAGACCCGCACGGTGACATAACCGCCATCAACCGTAACGCAAGAAAAATGCTGGGACTGAGTTCCCCGGGGCGGCAGTGGCTGGGCAGACCCATTGCAGAAGTGGTCAGACCCGCCGATTTCTTCACCGAGCAGATTGATGAAAAACGCCAGGATGTGGTGACAAATTTTAACGGCCTGAGCGTCATTGCTAATCGGGAGGCTATTCGTTCTGGTGATGATTTGCTGGGGGCAATTATCAGCTTTCGTAGTAAAGACGAAATTTCCACCCTTAACGCACAACTGACGCAAATTAAACAATACGTTGAAAGCCTGCGCACATTGCGTCATGAACATCTCAATTGGATGTCTACGCTCAATGGTCTGTTGCAGATGAAAGAGTATGATCGCGTGCTGGCGATGGTTCAGGGGGAGTCTCAGGCTCAGCAACAGCTTATTGACAGCCTGCGCGAAGCCTTTGCCGATCGCCAGGTGGCGGGGCTGTTGTTTGGTAAAGTACAGCGCGCCCGCGAACTGGGGCTAAAAATGACAATCGTCCCCGGTAGCCAGCTTTCTCAACTGCCGCCAGGGCTGGACAGCACTGAGTTTGCGGCGATTGTGGGCAACTTACTCGATAACGCCTTCGAAGCCAGTTTGCGCAGCGATGAAGGGAATAAGATCGTCGAATTATATTTGAGTGATGAAGGCGCTGATGTGGTGATTGAAGTCGCCGATCAGGGTTGCGGCGTCCCAGAGGCTCTGCGCGACAAAATATTTGAGCAGGGCGTCAGTACGCGTGCTGATGAACCCGGTGAGCATGGCATTGGGTTGTATCTTATTGCCAGCTATGTAACGCGCTGCGGTGGAGTTATCACTCTTGAAGAGAATGACCCCTGCGGTACTTTATTTTCAATCTATATTCCGAAAGTGAAACCTAATGACAGCTCCATTAACTCTATTGATCGTTGAGGACGAAACGCCGCTGGCAGAGATGCATGCGGAATATATTCGTCACATTCCCGGATTCAGTCAGATATTGCTGGCGGGAAACCTGGCGCAGGCCCGAATGATGATCGAGCGTTTTAAGCCGGGGCTTATCTTGCTGGATAACTATCTCCCTGACGGTAGGGGAATTAATTTACTGCATGAACTGGTGCAGGCGCATTATCCTGGTGACGTGGTGTTTACTACTGCTGCCAGCGATATGGAAACGGTGTCTGAAGCAGTACGCTGTGGTGTGTTTGATTATCTGATAAAACCAATTGCTTATGAGCGTCTGGGACAGACGTTGACCCGTTTTCGCCAGCGTAAACATATGCTGGAAAGCATTGATAGTGCCAGTCAGAAGCAAATTGATGAGATGTTTAACGCTTATGCGCGTGGCGAACCGAAGGACGATCTTCCGACTGGTATTGATGCGTTGACACTTAACGCAGTGCGGAAACTTTTCAAAGAGCCAGGTGTGCAACATACGGCGGAGACGGTAGCGCAGGCATTGACCATCAGTCGCACTACCGCCAGACGTTATCTTGAATATTGCGCCAGCCGCCATCTTATTATTGCTGAAATTGTTCACGGCAAAGTTGGCAGGCCGCAGCGCATTTACCACAGTGGCTGAAGAGAGTGCCGGAGGAAGCACGCCTCCGGCAAGGAGAATTACTTACCTGTAACTGCGGCGGCTGTACCGGGTACAATCAACTCTGTAGCCACGATGACAATCACCAGCCCAACAAGCACCGGTACCGAGGTGCGTTTAACCACTTCAAAAGGCGAAATTTTTGCCATCCCGGCAACCGCAACCACCACGCCAGAGACAGGCGAAATCGTGCGACCCAGGTTTGACGCCTGGAGCATTGGAATAGTCAGGTATGCCGGGTTAATACCAGAAGAGTGCGCCAGTTTCGGGATCATCTCAACGAATGCATAGAATGGCGCATTGCCGGAACCCGTAGTCACCGCCGCCAGCATCGTCAGGATAACCAGCACCAGCATGAGGATAATGCTCGCTGAACCAAACGAGGTAGCGATTGAGATCAGGCTTTGGATAAAGCCAATGGTGCTAAGACCCTGAGCAAAAACCCCTGCCGCAACTAATAGCATTACCACGTTAGCGAAGGCATCAGCCATGCCGCGATAAGCCACTTCGAGGCCAGAAAAGACTTTTTGAGTATTAAAGCTGCGAATAAATTCCAGAACGGAGGCAATCAGCATACATATCACCAGAATGGTGATGATGTGTAATTGCGGACCCCATTTGCCGTCAAAAAATAGCACGCCAATGATCGGTGTGAACGGCAGAATGGCGTAAAACGCGGGAGCGGTGGTAGTGATTTCGCTGACATCTAACATTTCATGAGAGATGTGCTCTTTTTTATCCAGATAACGCTGCCAGAAAAAATGGGCAATCGCCATGCCGATAATTGCGGCAATTGAGATAGGCAGCGTCGTTTTGAAGGCGAAGTCAATTAACGGCATTTCGGAAGCCTGCGCCGCCAGCACCACATCACCGGAAGTTGGTGCGAGAATAATCGCCGCCGGTGAGGCGCAAATGGCAGCTGCCGCGCCGCGACTAATACCCACGTTCACCATGACCGGGAACAACGTTGCCATCAGTAAAACGCCCAGGCCCGTTGCGGAGGAAACTGCCAGTGACATCAGGCAGGCAACAAAATAGGCGGCAATCATCAGCAGGTAAGGGGAATTTATGTACTGTAGCGGTTTTGACGCCAGCTTGACGACCATATCATTTGCGCCGATATGGGTCATATAAGCGGCAAAACCACACAGCATCATAATCATCATGCCAAGATCGCCACCGCGACTCATCAGCAATATTTTAATGTATTCAACGATATCCGTGGCACTGTAGCCCGTTGAAGTCTGGCTGGCAGGTAAAACTTTGTGCCCCATAATGGCACTGATAATCAGCAATAACAGACCACCTGCAAATAATACCCCGGTGGCGGAATACCCTTTAATGATGTAGCGAGCTACACCCACAATAACCATAACTCCAATAAGGAGCTCAATGAATGTCAGCATAATTTTTCCTGTTCCAGACTCCAAGATAAATAATAACAAATTCCTAAGGCTAAAGAGAAAATATGCCGAATAAATGGGTGTCGAATGCTGATTAAAATCAAGAAAAGCTACCATTAAGACATTGGTGTTTTTGTTTTTTATACCTGAATAACAAAATGCATTTTTATGACCGGTATTTATTAATATGATTATGTGTGCTAATTGATAAGTAATTGATGCAGTTTTGTTAATTGTTTTGGTGGAGGATTGTTTTTTACGTAGAAAATGATTTTCTTTATACGCGTGCTGGTAGTGTAATGGATATTGGCTTGCTGGGTTATTATTGCATGTGATTAAAAAATAAGATTTTTTTGTTGTCAGTTTCGAAACGTGTCGGGACGAAATTTTTTGATTAAGCGGCTATATGAAAGAAAAATACCGATTAAGTCTCCGGAATAACTTGATGATATTTTCTTTTATAACGCTATTAAATATTAAGTTTGTTCTTTAGGTTGGAGTAATTAAGGTTTGTTTATTTTAGTTTGGCAATGCTGATAGTGGATTTCTGATAAGTATTTCATGGTCACTAATGGGCGTAAGTAAATTTATTGCCGTAATTCCTCTTGTTTTTATTGCGCTAATCCGTGTTGACTAAGTTTCTGCTGGCACGGAGCTATGGATTATCACATTTAGATAGAGTCTCGGTAAAACCTGGCAGCAGCCAGAACATTATGAATTGTATATTCCCGCCATCACCTGGCATTCACTTTTCGCTTATGACAAAGAAAAAACGATCGCTATAGCGAAAAATCGTGGGGCAGCGGTTTGGCTCAGTTGCGTTGAGATGAGAAAGGTAACGGGTACGGTTTGTACGTAACGGCGCGTGCTAATGGGAACGACATACCTGTCCCGGTGTTACTGCCATTGGTTTCTGTAGGCTATGGGCTGGCTACTTTTCAGATGACCTGTATTCCTGGCACCTGCGACAATGGCAATGTTTACTTTGCCTGGATGCGGTTTCAGTTTTAGACAAGTTATGTTTTTGCAAAACCCTTAAAAATCATAGTGTAAGGCAAGTATCACCAAAAATAACGCGACTTTTATCACTTTTTAGCAAAGTTGCACTGGACAAAGCGTACCACAATTGGTGTACTGGTAACCGACACAGCATTTGTGTCTATTTTTCATGTAAAGGTAATTTTGATGTCTAAGATTAAAGGTAACGTTAAGTGGTTTAATGAGTCCAAAGGATTCGGTTTCATTACTCCGGAAGACGGCAGCAAAGATGTGTTCGTACACTTCTCTGCAATCCAGACTAATGGTTTTAAAACTCTTGCTGAAGGTCAGCGCGTAGAGTTCGAAATCACTAACGGTGCCAAAGGCCCTTCTGCTGCAAACGTAATCGCTCTGTAAGATACGCCAGCAAGAATTCAAAACCCGCTTAATCAGCGGGTTTTTTTTGGTCTTTAGTGTGCAGTTGATGCTGAAAACAACCAGAAAGCCAGTGCTGTCATGGCAAAAGAACCTAACAGGTTTACGAAGACGTTCAGTAATGCCCAGCCAAAACGCCCTTCCTGCAATAAAAACACTACTTCTGCTGAAAATGTTGAGAAGGTTGTCAACCCGCCACAAAATCCGGTGGTGATTAACACTTTCCACACTGGATCAATGTTCGTCATCCGACTGAACCAGGCAAATCCCATACCTATGATGAATGCGCCGATCAGGTTTGCTGCCAGTGTTCCCAAAGGAATCGCCTGATGCAGCGGGTTAAATCGCATACTTAACAGCCATCTCGCCACGCTTCCCGTACCACCGCCAATAAAAACTGCTAAAAGGAGTTGTAACACTGCAAAATCCTGCTATTTGATTTGTATGAGTGATAAGTGTAACGCTGAATAATCGTCGTTGGCGAATTTTACGACTCTGACAGGAGGTGGTAATGCTGGTTGCCGCAGGACAGTTTGCTGTTACATCCGTGTGGGAAAAGAACGCTGAAATTTGCGCCTCGTTGATGGCGCAGGCGGCGGAAAACGACGTCTCGTTGTTTGTCCTGCCGGAAGCCTTGCTGGCGCGAGACGATCATGATCCGGATCTGTCTGTTAAATCAGCGCAGCTGCTGGAAGGCCAATTTATCGGGCGTTTATTGCGGGAAAGTAAACGTAACATGATGACGACGATTCTGACGATTCATGTTCCCTCTGCGCCGGGGCGCGCATGGAATATGCTGGTGGCTCTTCAGGCGGGAAAAATTGTCGCTCGTTATGCCAAACTGCATCTTTATGATGCGTTCTCCATTCAGGAGTCGCGTCATGTTGATGCGGGTAATGAAATAGCCCCGTTACTGGAGGTCGAAGGCATGAAAGTTGGGCTGATGACCTGCTATGACTTACGCTTTCCGGAGCTGGCGTTGGCACAGGCCATACAGGGAGCAGAAATCCTGGTCCTTCCGGCAGCCTGGGTTCGCGGACCGCTCAAAGAGCATCACTGGTCAACGTTGCTTGCCGCTCGTGCTCTGGATACCACCTGTTATATGGTGGCGGCAGGGGAGTGCGGGAACAAAAATATCGGGCAAAGCCGGATTATAGATCCCTTTGGCGTCACCATTGCGGCGGCGGCAGAAATGCCGGCCTTAATCATGGCGGAAGTGACACCTGAACGCGTGCGTCAGGTACGTGCACAACTCCCCGTCTTAAACAACCGACGGTTTGCGCCACCGCAATTATTATGATGTTTTTTTATTCGGCGCTTGATTCACCTTGTTACAGATTGCTATTGTGTGCGCGCGTCGAATGACCGTTAATATTCTCTGGTTTTTAAGGCGCGTTCTGTTGCCGGTTTTATGTCAAGAAGGTATCTATGGGTGAGATTAGTATTACCAAACTGCTGGTAGTTGCGGCACTGGTCGTTCTGCTGTTTGGGACTAAGAAGTTACGTACGCTGGGCGGAGACCTTGGAGCGGCTATCAAAGGATTCAAGAAAGCGATGAATGATGACGATGCTGCGGCGAAGAAAGGCGCAGACGTTGATCTTCAGGCTGAAAAGCTCTCTCATAAAGAGTGACGTGGCGAGCAGGACGCTCCCTCAATATCTTGTTCGATAAAAAAACCCGCTTCAGATAGCGGGTTTTTATCAGACAGATGTAAGTAATTATTACAGGATTACTTAACTTCCATCCCTTTCGCCTGCAAATCGGCGTGGTAGGAAGAACGGACAAACGGGCCACATGCAGCATGGGTAAAGCCCATCGCCAGTGCCTCAGCTTTCATTTCGTCGAACTCATCCGGGCTAACGTAACGTTGAACCGGCAGGTGATGACGGCTTGGCTGCAAATATTGCCCCAGCGTTAACATGGTCACACCATGACGACGCAGATCGCGCATCACTTCAATAATTTCTTCATTGGTTTCGCCCAGACCCACCATTAAACCAGATTTGGTCGGGATTTCCGGATGAGCTTCTTTAAAGCGTTCTAATAGTTTCAGCGACCAGTTGTAATCCGCGCCCGGACGTACCTGACGGTAAATACGTGGTACGTTTTCCAGGTTGTGGTTGAACACGTCTGGCGGCGTGGCGGTCAGAATATCCAGCGCGCGATCCATACGACCACGGAAATCCGGCACCAGAGTTTCAATTTTGATTTCCGGGCTTTTTTCCCGAATGGCTGTAATACAATCCGCAAAGTGCTGGGCACCGCCATCGCGCAGGTCATCACGGTCAACGGAGGTGATAACCACATAACGCAGCGCCATATCAGCAATGGTCTGTGCCAGTTTCACCGGCTCATTGGCATCCGGAGCTACCGGGCGACCGTGGGCAACGTCACAGAACGGACAACGGCGGGTACAAATAGCGCCGAGGATCATAAACGTTGCTGTACCGTGGTTGAAGCATTCTGCCAGGTTAGGGCAGGAGGCTTCCTCGCAGACAGAATGCAGGCCATTTTTGCGCATTGCGGCTTTGATGCCCTGGATACGTGTAGAGTCTGCAGGAAGCTTGATTTTCATCCATTCCGGCTTGCGCAGCAGGGCTTCGCGCTCTGTTGCCACGTTTTTAACCGGGATAAGGGCCATCTTATCGGCATCGCGGTATTTAACACCGCGTTCCATCACAATGGGTTTACTCATAGCGTGCGTGTTCCAGTTGCGAATTACGAAGGAAAGCGTTCAACTCAATAGATTGTTGTAATTATCAACTATTTTTGAATTAACGACTGGCAGTATATCATTGAAACGGTCCAGAAAGCAGCCAAAGCGGTCGCGAAAATGTAAAATTGTTGTTGGTTTGTGCCATTTTGTCGTTTATCTCTGTGATCTGGCTGTAACAATAATTTTTTCAAATGGCGTTATCGGTAACACCAATCATTCATGAAGTCTGGGGCACGCCGGATGAATTTGTTGTAATAGGCAGCAAAATCCATTTGCTCCTCATTTAATGCTGAAAAGAGCTATCTCTCCAGAGGCCAGCAACGGTTAAAGAGGACATAAATGTGGGCATGAGTAATGACCCAGTGCAAGTTGGGTCATTTATGAGCGTCGTTAAGCAGGTATATATTCTACGGCAGGATTATTAAGCAGTGCTAAAATATTTCTCAGCAACCGTGGTGCAACATTATCGGTTGTCGCATCAGGTCTCCATTGCGATATTTTATCCATTTCCATTCCCGCATAACCACAAGGGTTAATGCGTAAAAATGGCGAAAGATCCATATTGACGTTTAATGCCAGGCCGTGGAATGAACAACCACGACGAATACGTAAGCCGAGCGAGCAAATTTTCTTTTCCCCGACATAGACACCCGGAGCATCGGCACGAGGATGTGCATCAATATCCAGTTCAGCCAGGGTATTCACTACCGTTTGTTCGAGTAAGGTCACCAGCTCACGCACACCCAGTTTGCGGCGTTTAAGATTAAACAGAACGTACATTACCTGCTGACCTGGGCCGTGATAAGTCACCTGACCGCCACGGTCGCTCTGGATCACCGGAATATCGCCCGGCATTAAGATATGTTCCGCTTTTCCTGCTTGTCCCTGAGTGAATACCGGATAGTGCTCGACCAGCCAGATCTCATCAAGGGTATTTTCATCGCGGGTATCGGTGAATTCATGCATAGCCTGGGAGATTGGCTCGTAAGGCTGAAGACCGAGCTGGCGGACAAGAATTTTATCCTGATACAAAACGGCATCTCCGTGGAGAATGAGTAAAAGTGGGGAAAAAGTATATCACAGAGGAGGGAGGGGAGTTACCCGACCAGGAGGCCGGGTAATGGTAAAGCGAGTTACAGAACCATGCGGACAATATCGATTTTGCCCAGTTCTTCATACAGTGTTTCAACCTGCTCGATATGAGTGGCGTTGATAGTGATAGATACCGAGTGGTAGTTGCCTTTGCTGCTTGGTTTTACCGTTGGGGTGTAGTCACCTGGCGCATGGCGCTGTACCACTTCAACCACCTGATCAACCAGCTCAGGTAACGCCTGCCCCATTACTTTGTAGGTAAAAGGAGTAGGGAATTCAAGCAGTTCGTTAAGTTTGGTTTTCATGTCAGCTCCGGCGTAACGTAATTAAATAGCAACTCCCGCCAGAAGGCGGGAGTTTTTACTGATGCTTAGTATATGGAGGCGGAAATTACACTTTCAAGTATTTAATTTTTAACCAAACCAGTGATGAAACATTAATTTAATGTAATCAATGATTTTACCGAAGAAGTTACCTTCCGGAATTTCCTGTAACACCACCAACGGACGTTGTTCAATGGTTTTACCGTCAAGCTGGAAGTTAATAGTACCGACGACCTGATTCTTTTGCAGCGGCGCATGAAGCTCACTGCTGTTCAGCACGTAGCTGGCTTTCAGGTCTTTCATGCGGCCACGTGGAATGGTCAGGTAAACGTCTTTATCAACACCTAACGAAGCACGGTCAGAATCACCAAACCAAACCGGTTCAGAGGCGAACTCTTTGCCTACTTTCAGCGGGTTAACGGTTTCGAAGAAACGGAAGCCCCAGGTCAGCAGTTTTTTACTTTCGGCTTCACGGCCTTTGAAAGTACGTCCGCCCATGACTGCGGAGATCAGACGCATCTGACCTTCTGTCGCGGAAGCAACAAGGTTGTAACCTGCCTTGTCAGTATGACCGGTTTTGATACCGTCAACATTCAGGCTGTTATCCCACAGCAGGCCGTTACGGTTGAGCTGACGAATGCCGTTAAAGGTGAACTCTTTCTCTTTATAGATAGAGTATTCATTTGGCACGTCACGAATCAGCGCCTGGCCGATCAGCGCCATATCACGTGCAGAGCTGTACTGGCCGTCAGCATCGAGACCATGCACGGTCTGGAAGTGGGTATTTTTCAGACCCAGCGCGTTAACGTAGCTGTTCATCAGGCCAACAAAAGCATCCTGACTACCGGCGGCAAAGTCTGCCATAGCAACACAAGCATCGTTGCCGGATTGCAGGTTAATACCACGGATAAGCTGTGAAACCGGCACTTGCATACCAGGTTTGAGGAACATCAGCGAAGAACCTTTAAACACTGGGTTACCGGTCGCCCAGGCGTCATTGCCGATGGTCACTAAATCAGTTTCTTTAAATTTACCCGCTTTCATTGCCTGGCCGATAACGTAGCTGGTCATCATTTTGGTCAGACTGGCAGGATCGCGGCGGACATCTGCATTTTGCTCGGCGAGAACTTTGCCGGAGTTATAGTCGATCAGGATGTAGGACTCCGCGTCGATCTGCGGTACACCCGGGATCATAGTTTTGATATTCAGGTCATCGGCATGTGCAGCAGAGATAAAGGCTGTGCAAAGAGCCGTGGTGAGCGCCAGGCGCTTCATGATACGAGCGGAAGAAATGGTATTCATGGTCTGAACTACGACATCCGTGATGGAATTAAAAAAAGTGCCCTACTATAGCAAATGCACTACCGGCAGGCATCTGACTTTCCGCGTGACTTTGTTAACGTCATTTACAGAAATTGACACTTCAGTTGCCTGCTTTACGCTACTGCGCGGTGGTAATAAATGACTGTAATTGGGCTTCGGTTTGTAAACGTTGCTGCAAGGTACTGGCTTCGGCTTTGCTGGCAAATGGGCCAAGCTGGATCCGCCAGACTGCGCCGTTTTGGGTCACACGACCGGGAACGCCGAACTTCTGTCCTAACTGCTGTTGATACTGTTGAGCGCGCGCCTGATCGCTAACAGCACCGACTTGCACCATAAAGTTACCGCTGACATTTTGCGAAGCTGCTTGCGGTGTCACCATTGCTGGTGTTGTTGCAGGCGTTGAAGCCGGAGCTGTGACCACTGGCTGCGGTGCCGGCGTCGGTTCGCTGCCCTCCAGTACACCAGGTGCTAAGGTGGTTGGTGCGCCGAGAAAACCGCTGCTGGTTACCGGCGCGCCGGTCGGATCTTCGCTTTTTAGCGTCGCATTACTGACCGGAAGAATGTCACCCTGCGGGCCAGACCCTGAGCTTGTTCCCGCGCCGCCGCTTAAGTCGGGTGGTGCGGGCAGGGCATAAGTCTGTTTGGCGACAGTAGTACAAGCCATACCTGGGCCAGAAAGTGAACCATCCTGGGCGACGATAATCGGGTCGATGCGAACTTTGGTGTTGTTCGAGGTGTTAAGACGGTCGGCTGCCGCGCGGGAAAGTGAAATTACGCGGTCGTTGCCGTAGGGACCACGATCGTTAATGCGCACCACAATCATCCGACCGTTAGCCAGGTTAGTTATTCGCGCGTAGCTGGGGATTGGCAGCGTCGGGTGTGCCGCTGTTAGCTGCATCGGATCGAACGCTTCACCTGAGGCCGTCAGATTGCTGCCCGGTTCGGCATCATAAATAGCAGCCAGGCCAGCCTGACTAAAGCGTGATGGATCCTGCACGATTTTGTAGCTTTTGCCATCGCGCTGGTAATCCTGATTCGCTGTCGCGTTCAGTGGTTCGAAACGCGGTTCTGCCCCGCCAATCTCAACTATTGGGCCGTTACATACCGCAGGCTGCGGTACACTTACCGTCTGTTGCTGACCATCATCGCTTGTACATGCCGCGAGCATTCCTGCCGCGATGCAGATCCCGAGCCACTGCTTACGCATTGCGCACCTCTTACACGCTTTTCGACAACATTTTCCTGTGGGTGTGGATTGACATCACAATCCCGAACCCAGCCATCAGCACTATAAGCGCCGATCCTCCATAACTGACCAGTGGGAGCGGAACCCCTACAACCGGCAGAATACCGCTTACCATACCAATATTTACGAAGACATAAACGAATAATATCAGCATTAAGCCGCCAGCCATGACGCGACCAAAGGTGGTTTGCGCTCTGGCGGCTATCCACAGTCCGCGCATGATCAGCAGAATATAGAGAGCGAGCAGAATCAAAATACCCACTAATCCCAGCTCTTCTGCCAGTACCGCGAAGATAAAGTCGGTATGGCGTTCGGGCAGAAATTCAAGCTGTGACTGAGTACCGTGCAGCCAGCCTTTGCCGCGTAATCCGCCGGAGCCAATAGCTATTTTAGACTGAATAATGTGATAACCCGCGCCAAGAGGGTCTGATTCTGGGTCGAGGAGCATCATTACGCGCTGGCGTTGGTAATCATGCATCAGGAAGAACCACAGAATCGGAATGAACGCGGCTACCAGCACCACTGCAACGCCGATTAGGCGCCAGCTAAGGCCAGAGAGGAACAGTACGAACAGACCGGAAAGCGCAACGAGAATTGATGTCCCCAGGTCAGGCTGCGCTGCGACCAGCAGCGTGGGCATAAATATCAGCACCAGCGCGATGGCGGTATTTTTTAACGACGGCGGACAAACGTCGCGGTTGATAAAGCGCGCCACCATCAGCGGTACGGCTATTTTGGCAATTTCCGACGGCTGAAAACGGACGATACCGAGATCCAGCCAGCGTTGAGCACCTTTAGAGATGGCACCAAAGGCATCTACCGCCACCAGCAAAATAATACAGATGATATAGAGATAGGGCGCCCAGCCTTCATAAACGCGCGGAGGGATTTGCGCCATTACGACCATAATGACCAGACCCATTGCGATCTGACCGATTTTACGCTCCATCATGCCGATATCCTGGCCGCTGGCACTCCAGATTACCAGAGCACTGTAGACCAGCAATGCCAGTAAAATCAGCAGCATCGTGGGATCAAGATGGACTTTATCCCAGAATGTTTTTTTATTCGGATTATCCGTCATGATTAATGGTCCTCCGCTGCGGTAACCGCTGGGTTTTCCGCAGGCAGATCGGTGTTGTTATCGCCCAGCATAATGTGGTCGAGGATCTGGCGCATCAGCGTACCGACCGCCGGGCCTGCGCCGCCGTTCTCCAGAATCATGGCGACAGCCACTTGTGGATTGTTATACGGCGCAAAGGCGGTCATCAATTTGTGGTCACGCAGACGCTCAGCAATTTTGTGCGCATTATAGGTTTCGTTCGCTTTCAGACCGAAGACCTGAGCTGTACCCGATTTCGCCGCAATTTTGTACGGTGCGCTGGCAAAGTATTTATGTGCCGTACCGTTAGGGCGGTTAGCAACCCCGTACATACCGTCTTTCGCCAGCTCCCAGTAACCGGAGTGAATATCGCCGACTGGCGGTTCATGCGGTTGTACCCATGGCACCTGTTTGCCGTCTTCGGCGGTACTCATCAGCAAATGCGGAACCTTCACGACACCGTCATTAATCAGGATCATCAGTGCCTTACTCATCTGGATTGGGGTCGCTGTCCAGTAACCCTGACCGATACCGACCGGAATGGTGTCACCCTGATACCACGGTTTTTTAAAGCGTTTTTGTTTCCATTCGCGGGTAGGCATGTTGCCGGAACGTTCTTCTGCAAGATCGATACCGGTGTAATGGCCATAACCGAATTTACCCATCCATTCGGAAAGGCGATCGATCCCCATATCGTAGGCCACCTGGTAGAAGAAGGTGTCTGCAGATTCTTCCAGCGATCTTGTGACATTCAGGCGACCATGGCCCCATTTTTTCCAGTCACGGTAACGTTTTTCCGAACCAGGCAGCTGCCACCAGCCTGGGTCAAACAGCGTAGTATTGCGAGTGATCACCCCCGCACTTAATGCTGAAACTGCCACATAAGGTTTAACCGTAGACGCCGGTGGATAAACCCCCTGCGTGGCTCGGTTCACCAGCGGGGTGTTCGGGTCGTTCAGCAATGCGGAATAATCTTTGCTGGAGATACCGTCAACAAACAAGTTTGGGTCATAGCTTGGCGTGGAAACCAGCGCCAGCACACCGCCTGTGCGCGGATCGGTGACTACTACAGCCGCGCGGCTGCCTGCCAGCAGTGTTTCAATATACTGCTGGAGTTTGAGATCTATCGTCAGGTAAATATCGTGTCCGGCTTGCGGCGGTACTTCTTTTAACTGGCGGATGACGCGACCACGGTTGTTAACTTCAACCTCTTCATAACCGGTTTGACCGTGCAGCACATCTTCATAGTAACGCTCAATTCCCAGCTTACCGATATCATGCGTTGCCGCATAGTTGGCTAGTTTGCCGTCATTATTCAGGCGTTCGACGTCTTTATCGTTGATTTTCGACACATAGCCGATGACGTGAGTCAACGCTGAACCGTAGGGATAGTAACGGCGTTTATAGCCTTTAACTTCCACCCCGGGAAAACGGTACTGATTGACGGCAAAGCGCGCCACCTGTACTTCGGTCAGGTTAGTTTTCACTGGAATCGAGGTGAAACGGTGTGAACGTGCGCGCTCTTTTCTGAATGCAGCGATATCATCATCGGTCAGATCGACGACGCTGCGCAGGGCATCCAGCGTTTGCTGCACGTTATCGACTTTCTCCGGCATCATTTCTATCTGGTAGATAGTGCGGTTAAGTGCCAGAGGGATGCCGTTACGGTCGTAGATAATGCCGCGACTGGGGGCGATAGGCACCAGTTTGATGCGGTTTTCATTAGAACGGGTCTGATAATCGGTAAAACGAACAATTTGCAGATTATACAGGTTGGCGATAAGCACGCCGGTCAGCAGCAAAATTCCCAAAAAGGCGACCAGCGCCCGGCGCACAAACAGTGCGGACTCTGCCGTATAGTCGCGAAAAGAGTTCTGTAGTTTCATCCGCTGCGTTTTCTACTCAAAGCTTTCTTATCACTCACGATGATAAGGATGGTTGGTGGTAATGCTCCACGCCCGGTACAGACTCTCTGCGACCAGTACGCGAACCAGCGGATGGGGGAGGGTCAGCGCGGAAAGCGACCAGCTTTGTTCTGCCGCTGCTTTACAGGCAGGTGATAACCCTTCAGGCCCGCCAATAAGCAGGCTGACGTCGCGGCCATCAAGCTTCCATCGTTCCAGTTCAGCGGCTAACTGCTGTGTGTCCCAGGGCTTGCCTGGAATGTCGAGGGTGACAATGCGGTTTTTGCCTGCGGCTGCCAGCATCTGCTCACCCTCTTTGTCGAGTATGCGCTTGATGTCCGCGTTCTTGCCGCGTTTTCCAGCCGGAATTTCAATCAGCTCAAAAGGCATATCTTTCGGAAAACGACGCAGGTACTCAGTAAAACCGGTTTGTACCCAGTCCGGCATTTTCGTTCCCACGGCCACAAGTTGCAGCTTCACACATTAACTCCAGAGTTTTTCCAGTTCATACAGGCGACGGCTCTCTTCCTGCATGACATGGACAATAACTTCGCCCAAATCAACGACAATCCAGTCGGCGCTGTTTTCACCTTCTACGCCGAGCGGCAATAGACCAGCAGCACGAGACTCCTGAACAACGTGGTCAGCAATGGACATAACATGACGGCTGGACGTACCCGTACAGATGATCATGCAGTCGGTGATGCTGGATTTGCCCTGAACGTCTAAGGCGATGATGTCCTGACCTTTGAGGTCATCAATTTTGTCGATAACAAAATCCTGGAGTGCTTTACCCTGCAAGTTTTCCCCCTGGGTGAATTAAAAAGATAAAAACGGTTTGTCAGTATACCTGAACCAGAGGCGATTTCGGGACAATTGTCGCCGAATCGGCTTTCGAAAGTGGGCTATCATCCCACCCCGCGCCGCAGATTGCATCGCCATTTTTGTAAAACAATTTCTACAAAGTCGTGTTTAGCGGAAAAAGTCTGGCTGCGGAGAATATCAGCCTGTCCGGGGCTGTCAATGGGCGCTGCACCTTACATGCAAAAAAACAGAAAAGTCATGCATCCCTATGCCATATAGCACGGCTATTGAGGACACGTAGAGTTGCGAATGCGTCATTGACTTCAATGGCGCTCCAGCAGCCCTGGTCTACACGAAAATGCCACATCGCCCCGGCTGGCATACCAAGTAAGCGGGCAATTAACAGACTCAACACGCCCTGATGGCTGACGACTAATATATTTTTGTCGTGCTGATATTCAACAAATCTGGCAATAAACCTTTCTATCCGCTGCGAAAACGCCTGAAAACCTTCACCGTTAGTTGGGACGGTATGCTGCCAGTCATTGCACCATGCGTTATAGTTTTCGGCATCTTCTTGCATCAAATCGCGATGATGCCGCATCTCCCAGTCACCAAAAAACATTTCATTAAGCTCAGGGACGGTTTGTACAGGGAGCTGGCGGTCACTGAGAACCAGCCGCGCGGTATGCTGCGCGCGTTCCAGTTCACTACATAAAACCCTATCGAAGGGAACATCACGCAACAGGGTATGCAGGCTTTGAGCTTGCTCGATACCGCGTGCAGTCAGTGGCGTCGGCGCATGACCGCTGTACAATCCATCGACATTTGCCTGCGTTTCGCCGTGACGAATTAACCACAGTCGCATCATTCCCTCCGTGATGACAGCTATCAGCGATACAAGCCTTGTTGGTTAATGTAAGTCAATACAGATTCCGGCAACAAATCTTCACATGATTCGCCGTTTTGCAAGCGTTCGCGGATGATGGTCGCCGAGATGTTAAACCACGGCGTTTCAGCGAGGTAAATTTTACCGGCAGACTGAAGGTGCAGATCTTCCGGATTATGCGTCAAATGATCTTCCAGCCACTGCTGGTATTGTGGTTGCGCCATTTCAAGCGGGTAGCCAGGACGCCGACAGACAATTAAATGCGCATTGTCGAGGATCGTTTCGTATTCGTACCAGGTTGGAAAAGTCAGCAGTGAATCCTGACCAATAATAAACGCCAGTGGCACATCGGCACCTTGTTCCTGTCGCCACTCTTTGAGTGTTTGCGCAGTGTAAGAGGGGGCATTGCGTTTTAACTCACGTTCATCAAGGGTAAACAGTGGTTTATCGGCAATAGCCAGTTCAAGCATATGTTTTCGCTGCGCGCTGTTTGCTTCCGGCTGTGGACGATGCGGAGGAACATTGTTAGGGATAATAGTCACTCGCGTCAGACCAATCAGATTCGCCAGCGTTTCCACGGGTTTAAGATGACCATAGTGCACCGGATCGAAGGTGCCGCCAAACAGAGCCTGTAAAGATTTCATATCAACCATTGATAAATACGTCTGCCAGTGGTTTATGGCACAACAGAAGGGATAATCCCTCCAGATCTGCCCACACCGACTGGCCGTAATCTTGTTTGAGGGTGAGTTCCGTTCGTGTCAGAAGTTGCACGGCCTGACGTAACTGCGGCTGGCTTAAGCGATTTAATGCCTCGCCCATCATGCCCCGCCGGTTCTGCCAAACGCGATGCTTATCAAATAACGCGCGTAGCGGCATATGGGCAGATTGACGTTTCAAATTAACCAGTAACAACAGTTCACGTTGTAATGTGCGCAACAAAATAACCGGCTCGCTGCCTTCCAGACGCAGTTGCTGAAGAATGTGCAACGCGCGCTTGCTTTTGCCCATCAACAAAGCATCAACCCAATGAAAAGGGGTGAAATGCGCGGCATCATTCACTGCCTGCTCAACGCGCGGTAATGTCAGTTTGCCGTCCGGCCAGAGAAGCGATAAACGCTCCAGTGCCTGTGCCAGCGCCAGCAGGTTACCTTCATAACAATAGCAGAGCATCTGATTTGCAGCGTCATCCAGCTCCAGGTTGAGCTGTTTTGCACGCGCAGCAACCCAGCGAGGAAGCTGAGCCTGCTCCGGTGTCTGACAGGTTACCTGCACGCTTCGATTAGCAAGAGCAGTAAACCAGGCAGCATTTTCCTGCGCTTTGCTTAATTTATTGCCGCGCACGATCAAT
The DNA here is from genome assembly GCF_013368915.2 of Escherichia sp. 93.1518. Lineage (NCBI taxonomy): Bacteria > Pseudomonadati > Pseudomonadota > Gammaproteobacteria > Enterobacterales > Enterobacteriaceae > Escherichia > Escherichia sp. 93.1518. Next base: position 21,430 of record NZ_JABWMT020000020.1, on the reverse strand, counting down.
AGCAAATCGTCATGCAGCAGTCCGGTCAGTGTCAGAAGTTGTTCATTGATCGCCGCATTTGGTCCGTTTTCTGGTAACAGCAGCAATAGCGTTTGTCGACTGGCGAACAGACTCATGGCCTGGCATAGCGAAAATATCGCATTCCAGTCGGTGTTGGGATCAATGGAAAAAGTGTGGTGTTCTGCAAATCCTTGTGTTGCTGCCACCTGACGAACAGCGTCCTGGCTTTCCTGCAACAACAGAGGATCGTTACCAAGCAAAAGATACGCCGCGCGCAGCCCTTCATTGAGCTGCGCGCGGAGTTGTTCCGGGTACAACCGAATCATCAGTTACCCAGTGTGGCAGAGACGCGTGCAGGCGTTGCTGCAGTATCCGTTGTTTTCGACGTATCTTCGTCGGAACGGATATCCGCAGCGCGAATGCTTGGCAGCTTACGAATCAGCTGTTCGGCAGCACGGTCGTACATCTCTTGAATGATCATGCCTTGCTCATTATCTTTCGCTAACGCCATTTGCGGGTTATCGAAGAACGAACGGAAGACTTTGGCGCTAATCGGGTAGATGTCACGGCCAGGGATCAATACCGACGCGCTGACGGTCATCACCATTTGATATTCAGCAGTTTGACCATTACGGAAAACTGAAGCGGTATCCTGGGAGATTGATACAGCGCCCAAACGCAGGGATGGAACGTCCTTACGCGTGGTTTCTTTATCAAGCAACTCGACACCGTTCAGACGTAACTGATTACGCACCGCACGGCTTAACGGCCCGTTCGGGTCGCCTGAGTCCAGGATCATGACCTTCATAGTGGAAGGAACCTGCGTGGTATCACGCAGATGCCAGCCACACCCGGCGGTGATTAACACCGCCAGAGATAACAACAATGTTGCCAGATATCGCACGCTTCCTCCCGCGCTTAGCCAACGACCAGATTGAGGAGTTTACCCGGTACGTAAATCACTTTACGCACGGTAACGCCATCAAGATATTTTGCTACCAGATGTTCCTGGCCAGCACGTTCGCGAACCTGTTCTTCCGTTGCATCTACCGGAACGGTGATTTTGGCACGGACTTTACCGTTAACCTGCACCACCACCAGCGTGGAGTCTTCCACCATCGCTTTCTCGTCTGCAACCGGCCACGGCGCGTTGTCGATATCGCCTTCGCCTTTCAGTTCCTGCCACAGCGTGAAGCAGATGTGCGGCGTGAACGGGTTAAGCATACGGACAACGGCCAGCAGGGCTTCCTGCATCAGCGCGCGATCCTGCTCGCCATCGGTCGGTGCTTTCGCCAGTTTATTCATCAGCTCCATAATCGCCGCAATTGCGGTGTTGAAGGTCTGACGACGACCGATATCATCGGTCACTTTAGCGATAGTTTTATGAACATCACGACGCAGAGCTTTCTGATCTTCAGTCAGTGCATCAACGTTCAGCGCCGCAACATCACCTTTCGTAGTGTGCTCGTAAACCAGTTTCCAGACACGTTTCAGGAAGCGGTTAGCCCCTTCAACGCCGGACTCTTGCCATTCGAGAGTCATATCCGCCGGAGAAGCGAACATCATAAACAGACGAACGGTGTCCGCGCCGTAACGTTCAACCATCACCTGTGGGTCGATACCGTTGTTCTTCGACTTGGACATTTTGCTCATGCCGGTATACACCAGTTCATGGCCTGCCGCGTCTTTCGCTTTCACGATACGGCCTTTCTCGTCGCGCTCAACGATAGCATCAACCGGGGAAACCCAGTTACGTTCGCCGTTTTCGCCTACATAGTAGAAGGCGTCTGCCAGCACCATACCCTGACACAGCAGCTGTTTCGCTGGTTCGTCAGAGTTCACCATGCCTGCATCACGCATCAGTTTGTGGAAGAAGCGGAAGTAGAGCAGGTGCATGATGGCGTGTTCGATACCACCAATATAGATATCCACCGGCAGCCAGTAGTTAGCCGCTTTGGAATCCAGCATACCCTCTTTGTACTCTGGGCAAGTGTAGCGCGCATAGTACCAGGAGGACTCCATAAAGGTGTCGAAAGTATCGGTTTCACGCAGCGCCGGCATACCGTTAACGGTGGTTTTCGCCCACTCAGGATCTGCTTTGATCGGGCTGGTAATACCGTCCATTACCACATCTTCCGGCAGGATCACCGGCAGTTGGTTGTCCGGGGTAGGCATCACCGTGCCGTCTTCCAGCGTCACCATCGGAATCGGCGCACCCCAGTAACGTTGACGGGAAACACCCCAGTCGCGCAGGCGATAGTTTACTTTACGCTCGCCAACACCCATTGCCGTCAGTTTGTCGGCAATGGCGTTAAAGGCCGCTTCATGGTCAAGACCGTTGAACTCGCCAGAGTTGAACAGCACGCCTTTTTCCGTCAGCGCCTGCTGGGAGAGATCCGGTTCAGAACCGTCAGCCGCCAGGATAACCGGCTTGATGTTCAGGCCGTATTTAGAGGCAAACTCGTAGTCGCGCTGGTCGTGACCCGGAACTGCCATGACTGCGCCAGTGCCGTACTCCATCAATACGAAGTTTGCTGCCCAAACCGGAATTTCTTCGCCCGTTAATGGGTGAACCGCTTTAAAGCCAGTATCGACACCTTTTTTCTCCATCGTTGCCATTTCAGCTTCAGCAACTTTGGTGTTACGACATTCGTCAACGAAAGCCGCCAGTTCAGGATTATTTTCTGCCGCTTTCTGCGCCAGCGGGTGACCCGCCGCTACCGCCAGATAAGTACAACCCATAAAGGTGTCCGGGCGGGTAGTGTAAACGGTCAGCGTGTTGTCATAGTCGTTAACGTTGAAGGTGATTTCCACGCCTTCGGAACGACCGATCCAGTTACGCTGCATGGTTTTAACGGTGTCTGGCCAGTGATCCAGTTTATCCAGATCGTTGAGCAGTTCGTCAGCGTAAGCGGTGATTTTGATAAACCACTGCGGGATCTCTTTACGTTCAACTTTGGTATCGCAGCGCCAGCAGCAGCCGTCAATAACCTGTTCGTTAGCCAGTACGGTCTGGTCGTTCGGACACCAGTTGACCGCAGAAGTCTTCTTATATACCAGGCCTTTTTTATACAGCTCGGTGAAGAATTTCTGTTCCCAACGGTAGTATTCCGGCGTACAGGTTGCCAGCTCGCGGCTCCAGTCATAACCAAAGCCCAGCATTTTGAGCTGGTTTTTCATATACGCGATGTTGTCGTATGTCCACGGTGCCGGTGCGGTGTTGTTTTTCACCGCCGCGCCTTCCGCAGGCAGACCAAACGCGTCCCAGCCGATCGGCTGCAGGACGTTTTTGCCCAGCATACGCTGGTAGCGGGCGATCACGTCACCGATGGTGTAGTTACGTACGTGGCCCATGTGTAGTCGACCAGAAGGATAGGGAAGCATAGACAGGCAGTAATACTTCTCTTTGCTCTCGTCTTCGGTTACTTCAAATGTGCGCTTCTCATCCCAGTGAAGCTGTACTTTGGATTCTATCTCTTCCGGGCGGTATTGCTCTTGCATGGCAGCCAGTGGTCCTGTTTTCAATACGGCTACAAATGTAGCGTTGAGGTGGTTTTTCAGATCCGCATAGCATAGCCCAAACGTCCGCGTCAAAACAGCCTTTCGCGCACTCGACGTTGAAATGATGCCCGGATTATTCATACATTAATTTACAGAGTTTGTGGGCGTATTAGCAAAGCAAGGAACAAAGAACGTCTATTATTATAGTCAGTTAACGACCCGGGAGATGAAACGATGAACAAGGTTGCTCAATATTACCGTGAACTGGTCGCGTCACTGAGCGAACGCCTGCGCAATGGCGAACGTGATATCGACGCACTGGTGGAACAGGCGCGCGAGCGCGTAATAAAAACAGGGGAGTTAACGCGAACCGAGGTCGATGAGTTGACGCGAGCTGTCAGGCGTGACCTGGAAGAGTTCGCCATGAGCTATGAAGAGAGCCTGAAAGAAGAGTCTGACAGTGTTTTTATGCGGGTGATTAAAGAAAGCCTCTGGCAGGAACTGGCGGACATCACCGATAAAACGCAGCTTGAATGGCGCGAAGTTTTCCAGGATCTCAACCATCACGGGGTTTATCACAGCGGAGAAGTGGTAGGGCTGGGGAATCTGGTCTGCGAGAAATGTCACTTCCATCTCCCGATCTACACGCCGGAAGTCCTAACGCTATGCCCGAAATGTGGTCATGACCAGTTCCAGAGACGCCCGTTCGAGCCGTAATAGTCTGATTTCGCACAGCAATAAAGATAATTGGGGTCGAATGAAAATCGTCCGGCCCTTATTTGTTTTTATCTCTACAGTAAATCTTCAACCTCACGGATTTCTTGATTGACATCTCTTGTACTGGATGCCTGAACCTTACGGTATAAGTCGAGAGCCTGTCGGAGCTCGGCAGGTCTTCCTTCGCCATAGTGGTACATAATGGCCAGGTTATACCAGGCGGTGGCGTCATTGCATTCAGCGGCTTTCGTGAACCATTCAAAGGCAGCTTTCAGATACCAGTACATCGCTTGCTTATAGTTCTGCTCTACCCCTTTGCCTGGTGCTGGCGAACCAACTACGGAAGAATCATTAATGCCGCTCTTGAGCTGTCTTGATGCAGAAGATCGTTGTCCATTGGAAGCATTAATTATTAGGCGATTATTAATTCAGTCAGCGAATTTTGTCGGTCAACAAACCATCGAGCCAGAGCCGAAATCGAAGCCAATGCCCGTTGACGATGGTGGACCGGGCTGCCTGGGCGTCATCAAAATTATTTTCTACATTTTTATCTTTGCCTGTTTGATAGGGAAAATACTCCATCTACTGGGTTGAAACTCAACCTTAATGTGCGGGAAGTTCAGCCAGTAATCTTTCCGCATTTTTATAATGTTGATCCGCCGCCAGTTTCAGCCATTTGCGTGCTTCATAATTGTTGATGTTAATTCCAGTGCCGTTTCTGTAGATCAAACCCAAAGTGTATTGAGCATGGGCATATCCTTTTTCCGCAGCTTGTTTATACCACTGGATTGCCATTCGACTATCGGGCTTTACACCCAATCCTTTCAGGTAGATCCAACCTAGTTTGCTCTGCGCGCGCGGATTTTCCTGTTCTGCCGATTGCTCATACCAGTATCTCGCCATCGTGTAATCCAGAGGCTTACCATTGCTGCCATGAAGATAAAATCCGCCAAGGCTATATTGTGACGTCGAGTGACCATGAATGGCGGAAAGCTCCGTTGCTGCCGTGGTAAATGGAAGACTGCCCGGTGCGCTTAAATAATCAAAGACATAATTCGCCATAGTTTTATCGCGCAAGGTCGTTTTCTTAGGTTGGCTAATACAAGTGATTGCCGCAACTATAAATATTGCGAATATAAAATATATTTTTTTGTTCATTTATCAATGCTTCGATTTTCTTTTTATTTTGAAAGCGTCAAGCTTATACTCATCATTAATAAAAAAGTAGTCAGTTAATGTACTTAAAGGATTGTTAATAAATGGATAAGGAAGAACAACACCTTCTATTTGCGCTTTCTACGCCAATGGAAATTCTTAATCAGGGATGCAAGCCCGCACATGACTCGCCAAAAATGTATACCGGAATAAAAGAATTTGATCTCTCATCATCCTGGGGAATAAATAATCGTGATGATTTAATTCAGACTATTTACCAAATGACTGATGATGGTCACGCAAATAATTTAGCTGGTTTATATCTGGCATGGCATCGTTCTTCCCCTGATGAGTGGAAAACATTAATTGCTGGCGGCTCCGAACGCGGGTTGATTTATACCCAATTTGTTGCCGAAACTGCCCTGTGTTGTGGGGAGGCAGGAATCAAAGCCTGGGATTATGTTCGCATGGGCTTTTTATCGCGCGTCGGTGTGCTCAACAAGTGGCTGACGGAAGACGAGAGTTTATGGCTGCAATCGCGCATTTATGTACGAGCTCACCATTACTATCACAGCTGGATGCACTATTTTTCTGCCTATTCGTTAGGACGTCTCTACTGGCAATCCTCTCAGTGTGAAGATAACGCTTCGCTACGCGAGGCGCTAACCCTGTACAAATACGATAGCGCCGGGAGCCGGATGTTTGAAGAGCTGGTGGCAGGAAGCGATCGTTTCTATGCCACGCTTCCCTGGCAGCCGTTAACTGTCCAACCAGAATGTCCGGCAACGCTTAAGGATGTGAGCGACCTATGAAAACATGTTGGCAAATTCTCGAAATTGAAAGCACGACGCAAACAGAGATTATCCGTCAGGCTTATCTTGCTCGCTTACCGTTGTGTCACCCCGAAACCGATCCGCAGGGGTTTAAAGCATTACGCCAGGCCTATGAAGAGGCGCTGCGACTGGCGGTAAATCCTGTCGAGGAAGCAGATAATGAAGATAAAGATGCCGCCGCTGAACATGAAATACTACGTGCATTCAGGACATTACTGGATTCAGAAAGTGATCGTTTTCAGCCCTCCGCCTGGCAGAAATTTATTCAGCAATTAAATACCTGGAACATGGAGGATGTCGATCAATTACGCTGGCCGCTGTGTGCAATCGCCATAGAAGCGCGATACCTTTCATTAAATTGCGCTTCTTTGCTGGCAGAGCGTTTGAACTGGCATTCGTTTAATGATAGCGAAGGAATGGTCGAGGAAGAACGGGAGGCTTTTCTTGAGGCTATTCAGGCTGGGGATTGTTTCGATTTTCTCAGCCTTCTGGAATATCCCGTCGCGTTACAGAACCAGACTGTTGAGTATTACTTCGCGCTGGAACGCTGCTGTCGTTACCATCCTGACTATGTGACTGCGTTTTTAGCGATGAAAGGTCCGTGGTTCATTCCTGATGATGCAAAGTTACATCGCAAACTGTTGCGCTGGTACAGCTCGGTGCAAACAGGTATGGCGGAACTCATTCCTGTTGCCCAACAATGGCAAACGGAAGAACCAGAAAGCGAAGATGCCCGGTATTACCAGTGTGCACAACGTTTGTACTGCGGCGAGGGGGAAAGCCTGCTTGCCGATCTCTGCGCGAACTGGGAAAGTTACCCATCTACACAAGCTGATAATTTGTTGTTGCAGTGGAGCAAGCGTCATTGCCCGGATTATTTCGCGTTATTAGTGATGGTTATCGAAGCGCGGAGCATGGTAGATGCGCAAGGTAATCCGCTGAAATATGTGCCTGGCGAGAACGCCCGGACGCGGCTGTTATGGGCGCAAATTTTACATAGCGGTAAATTATCGCCGTTGGGTCAATCATTTATCGAGTCGCTGTTTTATAAGCGCAAAGCATGGGCGTGGTGGAAATCGAGAGTAGGTAGTGAGACAGATCAAGATTCACCATTACTGGATCTGTATCGGGTAGCGGAACAGGTAGTGCTGGAAGCGTTTCCGAAACAAGAGATGCTGGCCCGTCTGAACGCGCGGCTGGAACGCGGAGATGCTCATCCATTAGAGGCCATTATCACCCGAATGTTGTTGACGAAAGTGAAACTCGAGCCGGTGGATGAAGATGTCGATGAGCCAATACCTGAAAAACATGAAGAAAAAAATGATGAGGATGAAAAACCACAGAGCATTACCAGCATTATCAAAATCAGCTTAACGGTGCTGGTGATAGGTTATGCTCTCGGCAAAATCGCGATGTTGTTTAGTTGACGATGTGTTTTTTGCGCCGATGCCGGATGCAGCATTTACGCCGCATCCGGCAGCCATGATTATGGGATCTCAATGGCTAAATAATCGCTCGCCCGCCGCCTGACCTCATCGACGCGCGCCATATCGTTTGACTGCAACGCCGCATCAAAATCGGTGATCACCCGACCAATATCTTCTCGCTCGTCACCCAGCGCCCGCGCCCACAACTCTTCCAGTTTGGCTTTAAAGGTGCGATTGATGAGCATATCGCGCGGATAAATTTTCAATGCGGATAACCGCGTCCGACTCTCTTCAATCTGCTGCGCGCTCAATGTTACCGGGCTGTGGTTAATGACTCTGGACTTAACGCTACCGTCTTCCAGAAGTACGTCAACTTCAAGCAAGCCGTTGATATCATAGCTAAATCTAATATCTATAGACTGGTAATCCCCGTTTTTTTTCAACGGCACATCGAAGGATTCCACCAGAATGTTATTTTTAACTTTGTGGTTTTCTCCCTGATAGACGTTAACCGTAATTGAATCCTGTTCCGGGTGCATGGTCGAGTAAGTTTCTACACGCGACACAGGCACAGTGGTGTTTCGTTCAATAATCGGCGAGAAAATGCCGGAAACGCCCTGGCGGTTAACTTCAACGCCCAACGAGTAAGGGCAAATATCAGTGAGGATCACCTCTTCAATATCTTCGCTACGTAAGCGGCAGGCGGCCTGGATTGCTGCGCCTAGCGCGACAATGGTGCTCGGGTCGTAACTTTGATACGGTAATTTGCCAAACAGACGCACGGCGATTCGCTGTACCAGCGGCATTTGCGACGCGCCGCCAACAAGTACCAGGCTGTCGATTTGGCTCGGTTTCAGACGCGCATCGCGCAATGCTTGTTCGATTGGCACACGCAAGCGGTTGAGCAGCGGCAACCACAAATCTTCCAGTTCGTTCTCGTAAAATTCGCACTCACGCGTTTCTTCCTGATACTGCCAGCTAATTTGCAGCGGTAATTGATTGCCACATTTTGCCGCTTCCACGCTGGTGTACAGGGCTGCCAGTTCACTTTCGTTGAGCATGTTTTTAGCCACTGTGGCGCGTTTTAAAACTTTATCCACCAGCATATGAGTAAAATCTTCGCCACCAAGAAAGTTGTCGCCAGCGGAGGCGTGAACTTCAATCACCGGCGTGGCGTATTCGAGCACCGTGACGTCAAACGTGCCGCCACCGAGATCAAAAACCAGCGAGCGGGTGTTTTGCTGCGTATGCAGGCCATAAGCCATCGCGGCTGCCGTGGGTTCATTAATTAAGCGTACCGCATTTAACCCTGCCAACTCTGCTGCTAAACGGGTATGTTTGCGTTGTTCATCACTGAAATAAGCCGGAACGGAGATCACCACATCTTTAATTGTGCGTTGCAGAAATTCTTCGGCATCTTCTTTTAATGAACGTAATACCAAAGAAGACAATTCCGGCGCGTTAAATGTGCCATTGCCTAAGCGCCAGTTGGTATTACTGCCCATTGCACGTTTAAATAACGCAGCGGTTTTATCAGGATGTGAAGTACGCCGTGATACAGCCGGTTTTCCGACCAGAATATGATTATTTTCATCCATGCTAATTATAGATGGTGTTAAATATTCACCGAATTTATTTGGAATTAATTGCGCGGCACCGTCTTTCCAGACGGCAATTAAACTATTGGTAGTACCGAGATCGATACCAATGGCGAGTTCTGCATTATCCATTGCATTTATATCTTGAAGGAAAAAGAGAGCGTCAGAGTAAGACCACCACATTTTTACATGGTGATCTTAATCAATGACGTGTATTAAGCGTAAAATTTCAGACGATCTGCCAGTAAATCAACAAAGCCCTGACGATCAACATCGACCATGACGGTGGCATTCGGTTTATTGCCGGTCAGATAGTAATAATCAACAACTGTCATGCCCTGGGTATATTTCCCTTGCGTTTCGACGCCAACCCAGCGTTCAACGGTGGTGAACAGTTCAGGTTTCAGCAGCCAGGCGATGGTGCATGGGTCATGCAGCGGTGCGCCAACAAATCCCCATTTTTCATCTTTATGATATTCGAGGAAGAAATCCAGCAGTTCGGCGACGATGGTTGAAATCGGGTTGCCAATCGCGCGGAAACGCTCGGTGTCCTCAACGTGAATTTGCGCTTTGTGAGTGACATCCAGACCTGCCATTACCACAGGAATTCCAGACTGGAAGACAATTTCTGCCGCTTCCGGGTCAACGTAAATATTAAATTCAGCCGCAGGCGTCCAGTTACCAAGCCCCATTGCGCCGCCCATAATCACGATACGGGCAATTTTGCTATGCAGTTCCGGATGGCTATTGAGCAGCAAGGCAACGTTAGTTTGCGGCCCGGTAGAAACAATGGTGACAGGTTCCACACTTTCGCGCAGCGTTTTTGCCATCAGCTCCACCGCCGTACAGTTTTGCGGTGCGAACGTCGGTTCCGGTAATGCCGGGCCGTCGAGACCGCTTTCGCCGTGCACGTTGTCTGCGATAATCAACTCACGCATTAACGGTTTCACCGCGCCGCCTGCCACCGGAATATCGGTGCGATTAAGCAGGGTCAGCATACGCAGAACATTACGTAATGTTTTTTCTGGTGTCTGGTTTCCGGCGGAAGACGTAATTGCTTTGACATCAAGCTCTGGTGAGGCGAGGGCGAGAACTATTGCGATAGCGTCATCATGACCTGGGTCGCAATCTAACAGAATTGGCAGTGCCATTGTTGCTCCTTGTTGTGTGCTTCTTTGCGACAAGGGTAACGCCAGGATGTAACAGATACGAGAGGCGAAATGATAAAGCGTGAGATGGCGCGCACTTGGCTATGCGCGCCAGAGTGATTAATGCAGTATTTTCGCGAGGAAGTCTTTTGCACGGTCCGATTTCGGATCATCAAAGAAAGCGTCTTTCGGCGAATCTTCGACAATTTTACCTTCATCCATAAAGATCACCCGATTCGCCACTTTGCGGGCAAAGCCCATTTCGTGGGTCACCACCATCATGGTCATCCCCTCGTTTGCCAGTTCCACCATCACGTCCAGCACTTCGTTGATCATCTCCGGATCGAGTGCCGATGTAGGTTCGTCAAACAGCATCGCAATAGGGTCCATACACAGCGCACGAGCGATTGCCACACGCTGCTGCTGACCACCGGAAAGCTGCGCAGGAAACTTATTGGCGTGAGCAGAAAGCCCGACTCGCTCCAGCAGTTTCAGTGCTTTTTCACGAGCCGGCGCTTTATCGCGTTTAAGTACTTTCACCTGCGCCAGCGTCAGGTTTTCGATAATCGACAGATGGGGGAACAGCTCGAAGTGCTGGAACACCATTCCGACGCGGGAACGCAGCTTTGCCAGATCGGTTTTCTTATCGTTAACCACGATGCCATCAACGGTGATTTCGCCTTGCTGCACCGGTTCGAGGCCGTTGACGGTTTTTATCAGCGTTGATTTACCGGAACCAGACGGGCCGCAAACCACCACTACTTCACCTTTTTTCACTTCGGTTGAGCAGTCGGTCAGCACCTGAAAGTGACCATACCATTTTGAAACATTTTTCAGGGTAATCATTATGCTGTCCTTCTTTTCAAGTAGCTGACCAACAACGATGCGCTAAGGCTAATAACGAAATAAACAAATCCGGCAAACAGGATCATCTCAACCTGCGTACCATCACGCTCACCAATGGTTGAGGCGGTACGGAAGAAATCAGCCAGAGATAACACATACACCAGTGAGGTATCCTGGAACAGTACGATGCCCTGAGTGAGCAGCAGCGGCACCATTGCACGAAACGCCTGTGGCAGAATGATGAGTTTCATCGACTGCCAGTGAGTCATGCCCAACGCCAGCGCGGCGCTCGACTGCCCACGAGAAATACTTTGAATACCGGCACGGATAATCTCTGAATAGTAGGCCGCTTCAAACATCGAAAACGCCACCATCGCAGAAATTAAGCGGATATCGGTTTTCGGCGATAATCCCAGCACGTTTTGCAGAAAACCCGGCACAATCAGGTAAAACCACAGCAGAACCATCACCAGTGGGATTGAACGGAATACGTTAACGTAGGCTTTGGCAAACCATGCCACGGGCGCAAAGCTGGACAGGCGCATCACTGCCAGCATGGTGCCCCACAAAATACCAATCACTACCGCCGTAATGGTGATTTTCAGGGTGATCACCAGCCCATCCAGCAGATACGGCAGGGAAGGGACAATGGAACTCCAGTCAAACTCGTACATTATTTGCCTCCCATATTGCCGGGCAGGCGAACTTTACGTTCAACCAGCGTCATCACCAGCATGATAACCGCGTTAATCAACACATACGCCAGCGTAATAGCAGTGAACGATTCCCAGGCGTGAGCGGAGTAATCGAGCAATTTACCGGCCTGCGCCGCCATATCCACCAGCCCGATGGTCGAGGCGATGGCGGAGTTTTTCACCAGGTTCATCATCTCGGACGTCATCGGCGGGACGATAACGCGATAAGCGTTAGGCAGTAGTACGTAGCGGTAAGCCTGCGGTAGCGTCAGACCCATTGCCAGCGCGGCATTTTTTTGCCCACGCGGTAACGACTGGATCGCGGCGCGTACCTGTTCGCAAACACGGGCGGCGGTAAACAGCCCCAGGCAAAGCATGGAGGAGAGGAAAAACTGAATATTAGGATCCAGCTCCGCCTTAAACCACATGCCAATTTTCTCCGGCAGTAGCTCCGGGATCACCAGATACCAGGTAAAGAACTGCACAATCAGTGGCACGTTGCGGAACAGTTCGACATACAACGTACCCAGACCGGAGAGAAAACGGTTAGGAACGGTACGCAAAATGCCGAATAACGAGCCGACGAGGAAAGCGATAATCCAGGCGCAGATCGACAGAGCGATCGTCACCTGAAAGCCGCTCCAGATCCAGCCGAGATAGGTGGTGTTGCCGAACGGGGCTTGTTGTAAAAAAATACCCCAGTTCCAGTCTATAGACATAAATCTACTCCAGAAAAAAGAGGGTAGCAGCGTTAACTGCTACCCTCGAAGATTGTTACCCAGCGTATTGCGGTTTTCAGGCCCGATGGGGAACGACCATCAGGCGTATAGTCTGTCCGTGCTACGTAACAATCGAGAGGGCTGGAATTTCCGCCCCTGGTTCTTGTAATTAGTTCAGTGCCTTGTCATTCGGTTCTTTGAACAGTGCTTTCATTTCGTCTGACAGTTCGAAATTCATGTTCAGGTTTTTCGGCGGAATTGGATTTTTGAACCACTTATCAAACCATTTTTCCGCTTCACCGGAGGTCTGCACCTGAGCGATAGTGTCATCCATCAGCTTTTTGAACAGCGGATCGTCTTTACGTAACATGCAGCCGTAAGCTTCCTGAGACTGCGGTTTGCCGACGATTTCCCAGTTGTCTGGTTTCTTCGCTTTCGCACGTTCACCGGCCAGTAGGGCATCGTCCATCATAAAGGCAACGGCACGACCGCTTTCCAGGGTGCGGAAAGAGTCACCGTGATCTTTGGCGCTGATGATGCGCATATTCATTTTTTGCTCTTCATTCAGTTTGTTGAGCAAAACTTCAGAGGTGGTGCCGGAAGTGACGACTACGGCTTTATCTTTCAGATCGGCAAAATCTTTAACATCGCCGCCTTTTTTGGTCAGCAGGCGCGTACCGACCACGAAAATGGTGTCAGAGAAAGCCGCCTGTTTCTGGCGTTCGAGGTTGTTGGTGGTTGAACCGCATTCAAAATCGAAAGTGCCGTTTTGCAGCAGCGGAATACGATTTTGTGAGGTGATCGGAATCAGTTTCACCTGTAAGTCCGGTTTGTTGAGTTTCTTTTTCACTGCTTCAACGATGGCGTTGGAGTAATCCTGTGAGTAACCCACCACTTTTTGCTGATTGTCGTAATAAGAGAAAGGTACTGAAGATTCACGGTGACCGACGACAATCACGCCGTTTTTGGCGATTTTGTCCAGCGTACTGCCCGCTGCCGGGGCAGCGTCTTCTGCCTGTGCCAGTCCTGCAGAAAGCGCCAGGGCCAGGATTGCTGTGGCAGGTTTACGTAATTGCATATCCAACTCCTTTATCTCCTGCGTTAAAAACGCATGGATACCCGTTGTGAGTGTTTGTGTTGTTATCATCTGCAACTTTATTGTGCAGTGTTGTGCTTGTTAGGTAACATTTAGTTTGGCTAAATGTAAAGATATTGCTGTTTTATTGTTTGTTTTTGCGAGATGTACCGCACCATTCCGAAGCAAAATTCTTAAAATGCACTCTTTTGGTGCTGCCCGTGGATTGCTGTGGTGCAACCGGGTTGTACTGACGCCGGTTCAAGGTTTGCCTTGTATAACAAAGCAATAGATGTGCCAAAGTTGGAGGGACGTATTTTGTCATCCGGATAACGCATTGACGCTGCATCCGGTGAATGTGCCGAAATACGGGATGTATTCCGGCACGATAAGAAGGGATTATTTACGTCGCTGACGCAGACTCATCAGCACAGCGGCAAAACCAAACAGTGCTGTCAGTACCCACAGCGGCCAGTTGCCGGTACGTGCGTACGGTGTGAGTCCGGTGGTTGGCGTCACGTGAGTGGTCAACACCTCGCGGGTGAATTGCGGGATCATCGCCTGAATCTCACCTTGCGGACCAATTACCGCCGTAATGCCGTTGTTGGTGCTACGCAGCAGCGGGCGCGCCAGCTCCAGCGCACGCATTCGCGCCATCTGGAAGTGCTGCCACGGACCAATAGACTTACCAAACCACGCATCGTTTGAGATGGTCAGCAGATAGTCGGTATCCGGACGGAAGTTATCGCGCACCTGCTCGCCGAGAATGATCTCGTAGCAAATGGCCGCAGTCAGCTCAATACCATTCACCGACAGCGGTGGCTGGATATATGGTCCACGGCTGAATGAGGACATCGGCAGATCAAAGAACGGCGCTAACGGACGCAGAATCGATTCCAGCGGGACAAACTCGCCAAACGGCACCAGATGGTTTTTGTTATAGCGATCGGCTGATTCGTAGCTGTACGGCGCACCTTTACCCAGCGTAATGATGGTGTTGTAGGTATCGTAGCGGTTCTGCTTATTGAGGCGCGCGTCGACAATCCCGGTTACCAGCGAGCTCCCTTTATCGCGCAACTCACTGTCCAGTGCTTTGAGGAACGGTTGCTGATTAATTTCCAGATCGGTTATCGCCGACTCCGGCCAGATAATCAGCGACGATTTGCCCATCAGCGGCGCCGTCGCGTTGTAATAAATTTTCAGCGTATTAAGAAGCTGGCCTTCGTCCCATTTCAGTGATTGCGGAATATCGCCCTGAACCATCGAAACCTGAATGGTTTTCTCCGGTTGCGGGGTAAACCACTGGATGTAACGCAGCGGAAAGGGAAGGGCAAACAGCACGACGGCCACTACCAGCGGACGCCAGTTGCGTTTGAACAACGCCAGTGCCAGCAGACCGCTAACCATCATCAGCAGGAAGTTAATGGCTTCCACGCCCATTATCGGTGCCAGTCCTTTTACCGGGCCGTCAATCTGGCTATAGCCGAACTGTAACCACGGGAAGCCGGTCAGCACCCAACCGCGCAGAAACTCGGTCACTTGCCAGAGAGCAGGGGCGGCAATCGCCACGCGCAGCCAGGTTGTTTTTGGCCACAGACGCGACAGCACGCCAGCAAATAGTCCGGTATACAGCGACAAATACGCCGCCAGCAGCACCACCAGGAAGATGTTAACCGGGCCAGGCATTCCACCAAAGGTCGCGATGCTGACATAGACCCAGTTAATACCGCTACCAAAGAGACCAAATCCCCAGCAAAAGCCAATAGCGGCAGACTGGAGTGGACGGCGGTTAAAAGTCAGCGCCTGAAGCCCCATCAGCGAAATAATCGCCGCAGGCCAGACATCGTAAGGAGAGAAGGCCAGCGTTCCGCAGGCACCGAATAATAACGCCAGCAGCAGGCGAATGCGCTGGCGTTCAATTAATGAGGCAAAAGCCATGTAGTTATCTATCCAGTTTCGGTTTTATTCATCCAGCTTCGGCTGGGGTGAGTCATCCGGGATTTTGACATGAACCTGAATAATACGCCGACTATCGGCCATCGCCACTTTGAACTGGTAACCGTCGATGTCGATGGTTTCGCCACGCGCCGGGAGATGTCCAAACGCCTGCATCACCAGACCACCGATAGTGTCGACCTCTTCATCGCTGAAGTGGGTGCCGAACGCTTCGTTGAAATCTTCAATAGAAGCCAGCGCGCGCACGGTCCAGGTATGACGACTCAGCTGACGGAAGTCGATATCATCTTCTTCGTCATACTCGTCTTCAATCTCACCAACAATCAGTTCCAGGATGTCTTCAATGGTCACCAGACCGGAAACACCACCGAATTCGTCAATGACGATCGCCATGTGGTAACGCTGAGAGCGAAACTCTTTCAGCATCCGGTCTACGCGCTTACTTTCAGGAACGACAACCGCCTGACGTAACACTTTGTCCATGCTGAAGGCTTCAGCATCGCTACGCATAAACGGCAGCAAGTCTTTCGCCATCAGAATCCCTTCAATGTGATCTTTGTCTTCGCTAATCACCGGGAAACGTGAGTGGGCGGACTCGATGATGACATCAAGGCATTCGTCCAGCGTCTGGTTGCGTTTCAGGGTAATCATCTGGGAGCGGGGGATCATGATGTCGCGAACGCGTTGGTCTGCGATGTCCATTACCCCTTCGAGCATATCGCGCGTATCTTCGTCGATAAGGTCGTTCTGCCCGGAATCACGGATCAGCGCCAGCAGTTCGTCACGGTTTTTCGGTTCACCGTGGAAAAGTTGGCTGAGTAACAGGGAGAAAAATCCCTTCTTGTTGCTTATCGTGTCACTACTGTGTGAATTGTCGTCGCTCATGGCGTCGTATGGGTTCTCATGTTAGTTAATCAAAACGCCGTCGTTAATCGCCAACGGCGGGGACGTTTGCCAGTCAAATGCCTGGCAAATTACTCTTTCTCGGCAATGTACGGATCCTCATAGCCCAGAGCAAGCATAATCTCTGTTTCGAGGGCTTCCATCTCTTCTGCTTCGTCATCTTCGATGTGATCGTAACCTAACAAATGCAGACTGCCGTGCACCACCATATGCGCCCAGTGCGCCTCCAGTGGTTTGCCTTGCTCCTGTGCTTCCTTCTCAACCACCTGACGGCAGATAACCAGATCGCCCAGTAGCGACATCTCCATGCCAGGCGGCACTTCAAACGGGAAGGAGAGCACGTTGGTCGGCTTATCCTTACCGCGATAGGTCAGATTCAGACTGTGGCTTTCGGCGGTATCGACCAGGCGAATAGTCACTTCCGATTCTTCCTGAAACTGCGGGATCACCGCATTCAGCCATGTTTGAAACTGGCTCTCTTCCGGCAACCCGGAATTATCTTCACATGCCAGTTGTAAATCGAGGATCACCTGACTCATTTTTGTTCCTGTTCTTCGCGCTTGCGTTCTGCCGCCAGCGCCGCTTTTCGTTTTTGTTCGGCTTCTTCCCAGGCTTCATAGGCGTTAACGATACGCGCCACCACCGGGTGACGAACCACGTCTTCGCTGTGGAAGAAGTTAAAGCTGATCTCTTCGACATCGGCCAGCACTTCGATGGCATGACGCAAACCTGATTTAGTATTACGCGGCAGGTCGATCTGTGTGACGTCGCCGGTGATAACCGCTTTTGAGTTAAAACCGATACGGGTCAGGAACATCTTCATCTGTTCGATGGTAGTGTTCTGGCTCTCATCGAGAATGATAAATGCGTCGTTCAGCGTACGACCACGCATATAGGCCAGCGGTGCGACTTCAATAACGTTGCGCTCAATCAGCTTCTCGACTTTCTCAAAGCCAAGCATTTCGAACAGCGCGTCGTACAGCGGACGCAGATACGGGTCCACTTTCTGACTTAAATCGCCAGGCAGGAAGCCCAGCTTCTCACCGGCTTCTACTGCCGGACGAGTCAGCAGAATACGGCGAATTTCCTGACGCTCCAGGGCATCAACTGCCGCAGCCACTGCCAGGTAGGTTTTACCCGTACCCGCCGGGCCAACGCCGAAGGTAATGTCATGGTCGAGAATATTGGCGATGTACTGCGCCTGGTTTGGCGTGCGCGGCTTAATTACGCCGCGTTTGGTTTTGATATTGACCGCTTTGCCGTACTCCGGCACGCTCTCCGCGCTTTGCTCCAGTACCCGCGCTTCTTTAATCGCAAGGTGGATCTGTTCCGGTTCGATATCCTGAATCTGACCGCGCATCGGGGCAGTATCGACATACAGGCTACGCAGAATGTCTGCCGCAGCGGTGACGCAAATCGGACGGCCGGTCAGTTTAAAGTGGTTATCGCGGCGATTGATCTCGATGCCGAGACGGCGTTCGAGTTGCTTGATGTTGTCATCAAACGGGCCGCACAGGCTCAACAGACGCGCATTGTCTGCTGGCTCCAGGGTGATTTCGCGAGTGTCTATGTTCAAACCGTTCCTCTTATCTGTATGCCGCCGGAAGCTGAACATTCACCGGCCTATAAGGAAATTATTCACGCCACAGGAAAAAGGCGCAAGCATTGCGATAAAGATGGGGATAAAGAGAGAAAAAACAAGGCCCACCGGAACGGCGGGCCTGAGAATTACGGCTGATAATAACCCACGCCCAGGTCATTTTCTTTGCGGGTACGGGCAATCACTGATTCCGGGGTTTCTGCCACGCGCAGACCCATTTCCTCTTCGGTACGTACCACTTTACCGCGCAGGGAGTTCGGGTAGACGTCGGTAATTTCTACATCAACGAATTTACCGATCATATCCGGCGTGCCTTCGAAGTTAACCACGCGGTTATTTTCAGTACGACCAGAAAGCTCCATGATGCTCTTACGCGATGTACCTTCTACCAGAATACGCTGGGTGGTGCCGAGCATCCGGCGGCTCCATGCCATCGCTTGCTGATTAATGCGCTCTTGCAGAATATACAGACGCTGTTTTTTCTCTTCTTCCGGAACATCATCAACCATATCGGCGGCGGGCGTCCCCGGACGTGCAGAGAAGATAAAGCTGTAACTCATGTCGAAATTGACGTCGGCAATCAGCTTCATCGTTTTCTCGAAGTCTTCGGTGGTTTCGCCAGGGAAGCCAACGATGAAGTCAGAACTGATCTGAATATCCGGACGCGCCGCACGCAGTTTACGGATGATCGCTTTGTACTCCAGCGCCGTATGGGTACGTCCCATCAGGTTCAGAATGCGATCGGAACCGCTCTGTACCGGCAGGTGCAGGAAGCTCACCAGCTCCGGTGTGTCGCGATACACTTCGATGATATCGTCGGTGAATTCGATCGGATGGCTGGTGGTAAAGCGAATACGATCGATCCCGTCGATCGCAGCAACCAGACGCAGCAGATCGGCAAACGATCCGGTGGTGCCGTCGTAGTTCTCACCACGCCAGGCGTTCACGTTCTGGCCGAGCAGGTTGACTTCACGCACGCCCTGAGCCGCAAGTTGGGCAATCTCAAACAGAATATCGTCGGACGGACGGCTTACCTCTTCACCACGGGTGTAAGGCACCACGCAGTAGGTGCAATATTTATTGCAGCCTTCCATTATGGAGACAAACGCGGTCGGCCCTTCGGCGCGCGGTTCCGGCAGACGGTCAAACTTCTCGATTTCCGGGAAGCTGATATCTACAACCGGGCTGCGGTCGCCGCGCACGGAGTTAATCATCTCCGGCAGGCGGTGCAGCGTTTGCGGCCCAAAAATAATATCGACATAGTGGGCGCGCTGGCGAATGTGCTCGCCTTCTTGCGATGCCACGCAGCCGCCGACGCCGATAATCAGGTCTGGATTCTTCTCTTTTAACAGTTTCCAGCGACCCAACTGATGGAAGACTTTTTCCTGAGCCTTCTCGCGGATTGAGCAGGTGTTCAGCAGCAGCACATCCGCTTCTTCCGCCACGTCGGTCAGTTGATAGCCGTGGGTGGCATCCAGCAGATCGGCCATCTTCGATGAATCGTACTCGTTCATCTGACAGCCCCAGGTTTTAATATGGAGTTTTTTGGTCATCGACTTGCTCTTGCGAAATAGTAGCCAGGAATGCAGGGCGCATAGTGTAATGCTTTGCTGCCGTTGTGACCAGTATGAGCGTTATCAGCCCTTGGGGGTAAAAATCCTGTAAACTTAAAGCATATTGCTAACAGGATGATTGACCATGACAAATCAACCAACGGAAATTGCCATTGTCGGCGGAGGAATGGTCGGTGGCGCACTGGCGCTGGGACTGGCACAGCACGGATTTACGGTAACGGTGATCGAGCACGCAGAACCTGCACCGTTTGTCGCTGACAGCCAACCGGACGTGCGGATTTCGGCGATCAGCGCGGCTTCGGTATCATTGCTAAAAGGTTTAGGCGTCTGGGATGCGGTACAGGCCATGCGTTGCCATCCTTACCGCAGACTGGAAACGTGGGAGTGGGAAACGGCGCATGTGGTGTTTGACGCCGCTGAATTAAAGCTGCCGTTGCTTGGCTATATGGTGGAAAACACGGTCCTGCAACAGGCGCTGTGGCAGGCGCTGGAAGCGCATCCGAAAGTAACGCTACGTGTGCCAGCCTCGCTGATTGCGCTGCATCGCCATAATGATCTTCAGGAGCTGGAACTGAAGGGCGGCGACGTGATCCGCGCGAAGCTGGTCATTGGTGCTGATGGCGCAAATTCACAGGTGCGGCAGATGGCGGGAATCGGTGTTCATGCCTGGCAGTATGCGCAGTCGTGTATGTTGATTAGCGTACAGTGCGAGAACGATCCCGGCGACAGCACCTGGCAGCAGTTTACCCCGGACGGCCCACGCGCGTTTCTGCCGCTGTTTGATAACTGGGCGTCGCTGGTGTGGTATGACGCTCCGGCGCGCATTCGCCAGTTGCAGAATATGAATATGGTGCAGTTGCAGGCGGAGATAGCGAAACATTTCCCGTCGCGTCTGGGTTATGTGACGCCGCTTGCCGCTGGTGCGTTTCCGCTGACGCGTCGCCATGCGTTGCAGTATGTGCAGCCAGGGCTTGCGCTGGTGGGCGATGCCGCGCATACCATCCATCCGCTGGCGGGGCAGGGGGTGAATCTTGGTTATCGTGATGTCGATGCCCTGATTGACGTTCTGGTAAACGCGCGCAGTCATGGTGAAGCATGGGCCAGTTATCCCATTCTCAAGCGTTACCAGATGCGGCGCATGGCGGATAACTTTATTATGCAGAGCGGTATGGATCTGTTTTATGCCGGATTCAGCAATAATCTGCCGCCGCTGCGTTTTATGCGTAATCTCGGATTAATGGCGGCGGAGCGTGCTGGCGTTTTGAAACGTCAGGCGCTGAAGTATGCGTTAGGGTTGTAGCGTAACGGTTGATACCAAAGCTACAAAAGCGTGCGGACGATCCCCTCGCCCCTCGTGGAGAGGGTTAGGGTGAGGGGGAAAGCCGCGCCTGAGTGTGCTTCCAGGCTGGTTTGCCCTGAACCGTGAGCCAAATTCAAATTAGCTGTATCAACATCGCATTCGACATTGAATATACGCAGAAAAGCAAAAAGCTCGCCGAAGCGAGCTTTTTTAATGTGGCTGGGGTACGAGGATTCGAACCTCGGAATGCCGGAATCAGAATCCGGTGCCTTACCGCTTGGCGATACCCCAACTGGGTGCACTTACGATGTAAGCGTCTTGAATAAATTGGCTGGGGTACGAGGATTCGAACCTCGGAATGCCGGAATCAGAATCCGGTGCCT